>DASTGC010000056.1:0-6903 GCA_035719485.1 Novosphingobium sp. | reverse complement strand
CCGGAGTGGCGGCCATGTTCACCAACGGGCTCTACGGCATCTACGGCACGATCGACGGGCTCAACCGGACCATGGCCGCGACCGGCAACGCCACGTCGCTGGCAGCCTCGATCGCCCGCCTCACCAAGGCCAAGACCCAGGCCACGGCCGATCTCGCAAAGATCGCCGACAAGCAGGAAGCCTTCCGTCAGCAGATGGTGTCGCGCTTCGCCACCACCCAGACCGCCGTTTCGGCATCCACCGCAACCCTGGACTTCCTGAAGAACCAGATTGCCGCGTGGAACAGCAAGAACAACTGATCGATCCGGAGCCCTGAACCGTCATGACCATGCTCGCCCGCCACACCCCGGATTCCGTCTATCGGCGGGTCGAATTCGATGCCCGGGTCAACGGCGCGGACCCGATGGAACTGGTCGGCCTGTGCTACGAGCACCTCGTGGCCGCGCTCGGCTCGGCGCTGTTCGCGCACGAGCGCAAGGACAATGCCGGCAAGAGCGCGGCGCTGACCCGCGCTGTCTCCGCGCTCACCGCGCTCCAGCTCGGGGTCAAGGGCACCGAGGGCGTGGCCGCCGCCCTGCTCCAGTTCTATGGCGCGGCCAAGACCACCCTGCTCGACTGCGTGCTCTCCTTCGATGCCGCCCGCGTCCAGCAGGTGCGGGCCGACATCCTCGAAATCGCCAGCGCACTGCACGGCGCACAGAACCCCAGGTGAAGGAGCCGAGCCGGACGGGCTCCTCTGGGAAAATTGCAGCGATTGCGGGAACCTTTCGGAACGGTCCAAATCAGCGCCGAAACGGATTCATCTCAGGCTTATTCCCTACGGAAGATTAGCTAATAGACGACCCATGCAACGACGCTCCAATCTTCTCCTGGTCGATAGCGATATCCGTCGCCGTGCGGCCATTTCTCACTGCCTCTCCGGCAGCGGCCTCCATGTGGAACCGTTCGAGGACGCGCGGGAGCTCTATTCGCGCTGGCCCGGCGACGGCGTCCTGCTGGTCCATGACCAGGACGATGTGATCTCACGCCTGATCGCGCACATGAGCCAGACCGGGGACTGGCTGCCGATCATCGGCTTCGCGGAAAAAGCGGCCACCCGGCGCATTGTCGAGGCGGTCCTGCAGGGCGCGGTCGACTATCTCGTCTGGCCGTTCGAGGAAACCCAGCTGATCGAGAGCATGGCCCTGGCAGAAAGCCGTGCCCAGTCGGTTTCCGGAGCCCGCCTGCGCGAAGCCATTGCCCGCAGCCGGGTGGAGCGGCTCACCCGGCGCGAGCGCGAGGTCCTGGCCGGCGTTGCCGGGGGGCTGTCCAATCGCCTCATCGGGGAAAAGCTCAACATTTCCCCCCGGACGGTGGAGATTCACCGCGCCAACATGCTCAACAAGATGGGGGCAACCCATACGTCCGAAGCGATCCGCATCGCGATCGAAGCCTCGCTGGTGAACTGAGCCGATCCCGTGCCGATGGGGCCTGACCCCGGCGCGACGGCAGATCGGTCTATGTGCCTGTTGTGAAGGCCGGGTCTCGTCACGGCCGCGGCGGCGACGAGCTGTGGTCTTCTCGCCGATGGGCGTAAGTTTCCGAGGGTAGCTCCGCTGCAGCGCCCTCCCGGGCGGTTGGGCAACTGTCGCGCTATTCTGAGCGATGGGGCTGCTGCCCTGCCCAAGCGCCCGCCGGAGGTTACGGGCAAGATGCCACGGCCGGGGTGGCCGCTTCAATTCAGGCGCAGGTCCCGCACTGCCGGGCGGCCTTCGACCGCTTTCACATCGGACTCGACCAGCGCAAGGCCGAGCGCGCCGATCAGCGCCAGGGCCAGGGTTTCTCCGCTCGCGCTGGATTCTTCGCAGGTGCCCGGAAGGATGACCGAGGCGAGATGCTGTCCGCCGGCGCCGCGTGAAATCAGGTAGCCGCATTCCGGCCCAAGCATGGCCAGTGCTGCCTCTGCCGAGGCATCGGCCGCGATGAGCTGGTCGATCCGTTCGGCGCTGATCATGGCGAGGCCGCGCACCAGGCCAGCCACGGGTGCCTCCGCGATCAATCGCCGCAGTTCGTGCAGCCGCTGGGGCTCCTCCGAAGGGAACGAACCGGCACAGGCCAGGGCCAGTTCGCCGGCCCGCCGGCGCCACACCGCGCTAGCGGCGGCGCTGGCGGTCAATCCGGGCGCCCGGCCAGGTTCGGATTGATTCATCGGGAACAACTTCCTTTGCCTCTGGTGCATCATTGCCCTTCCGCTGTCGGGCGGACCAGCCATGAGATCAATCAGGGGAAAATCCCTGATCTTTCCTACCGTCCCATTCCGCGACGGAGCCTGAAGCAAGCCTGAACCTGCATCCGGCACATTTGTCACTGAACCGTTGCCAGCCCGGCGCGTTCCCGCCTGGCATGAGAAAAAATGGCGCGATTTCAGAAGTATTTCTGATTCAGCGGTGTTTTGCCGACCCGAGCGTCCGGTTTATTGTGATGCCGGCTCGCTGCCACCTGTTGCCCGGTAGCGAACGGTTCAGCCTGTGTCGCTCCGCCCGGCCTGGCCCGCAAACCATGGAATCATTCGGGAAATCGCCTCGCGCACCTCGTCGGTCGAGACGGCAAAGCTGAAGCGGATGAAATGGCTCCCCTCCACCGGATCGAAATCCACCCCGGGCGCGGTGCACACGCCCGTATCGCGCAGCAGCGCCGTGCAGAAACCAATCGAATTGTCGGTCAGGTGGCCGATGTCGGCATAAAGATAGAAAGCCCCGTCGGGCGGGGCGACATGATCCAGGCCGAGCGCCGGAAGGGCATCCAGCATCAGCCGGCGATTGCGCGCGTAGGTTTCGCGGTGTCCTTCGAGCTCGGTCCGGCAATCCATGGCGACCAGCCCGGCGCGCTGGGCGATCACCGGCGGGGTCAGGAACAGGTTGCCCATCCGCGCCCGCGCCGGGCCGATCGCCTCGAGGGGAACGACCGCCCAGCCCAGCCGCCAGCCGGGCATGGAATAGTATTTGGAGAAGCTGTTGATGACGAAGGCGCCCGGCAGGTACTCCAGCATCGAGGCGGCCGGGGCGCCGAAGCTGAGCCCGTGATAGATCTCGTCCGAGATCACCCGGATGCCACGCCTGCGGCAAACCTCGGCGATCGCGGCCAACTCTTCGGCCGGGATGATCGTACCGGTGGGATTGGCCGGACTGGCCAGGATCAGCCCGGCGGGCGCGGGCTCCAGCGCCGTCAGCGCGGCGGCGGTGATCTGGTAGCGCTCGGCCTCGCCGCAGGCCAGTTCCACCGGCTCGAGGTAAAGCGCCGCGAGCGTGTTGCGATAGGCGACATAGCCCGGCCGGGCCAGGGCAACCCGCGCTCCGGGCGCGAACAGGCAGGACAGCGCGAGGACCAGCGCGGGTGAGGCGCCGCAGGTCAGGATCACCTGCTCCCGGTCGATCGCTACTGAGTGCGCCTCGGCATAGTAGCGGGCGATCCGCTCCTTCAGCGCATTGCTTTCCCAGTAACCCATCGCCTCGGTATCGAGCACCCGGTGGGCCTCGGCGATGGCCGCGACCGGGGCGCTGGTGGAGGGCTGACCGAACTCCATGTGGATGATTTCGCGCCCCTGGTGCGCCAGTTCATGGGCGAGCCGGCTGATGGCGATGGCCTCGAATGGCTGGACCGTGGCGATGCGCATGGGCGCGGTGCTAGAGCCGAGGCAGCGCGGATACAAGCCGGCTTCCGGACGCAGACCCAAAGGGCTGCGCAGCCGTGCCGAAGTACGGCCAAATCACCTTATTTTGCAAAGGCTTGCCATGCCGAAATTCGGCACGTAAGTCATTGAAGGTATTCACGGTTCGGGGAAACTGCGGCCGCCTTGCCGACCTCCGCGAATCGTGCTTACATTGGTGTAACTTCAGTCTTGGGGTCGCAACTCAATGACATACATGAAAACAGGGGAGAGTGGTCGCCGCATCCGCAACATCAGCGAGCTCGCCAAGCTCGCCGGCGTTTCGGCCGGGACCGTATCGCGGGCACTTGCCGGCAAGGACCTCGTCAACCAGCAGACGCGCGAACGCATCCAGGCGCTGGCCCGCGAGCACGGGTTCCGGCCCAACCAGATGGCCAGCCGCCTGCGTACCGGGCATACCGGCGTGATCGGCGTGGTCATCCCGCTCGGCCATGAGCGCGGGCAGCTGCTGTCCGACCCCTTTTTCATGACCCTGATCAGCCATCTCGCCGATGCGGTGACGGAGCGCGGCTACGACCTGATGCTCAGCCGCGTCATCCCCACGGACGAGGACGAATGGCTGGGGCGGATAGCCGATTCCGGCATGCTCGACGGCGTGCTGATGATCGGCCAGTCCGACCAGTTCGAGGTGATCGAGCGGGTTGCGGCTGACTATCGGCCGATGGTCGTCTGGGGCGCGCATCGCGGCGGGCAGCTGCACTGCTCGGTCGGCACGGACAGCGTCGCCGGAGGCCGGCTGGCCGCCCGCCACCTGCTGGAGCGGGGCGCGCGGCGCCTGGCCTTCTTCGGCGAGCCGACCGCAATCGAGATTGCCCAGCGCCTCGAGGGCGCCCGCGCCGCGGTGGCCGAGTTCGGCTCCGGCGCCACGATCGAGGCCTTCCCCACCCGCCTCGCGGCAGAGGGCTGCGCCGACCAGGTGGCCAGCCATCTCGACCGGATGGACCCGGCGACGGACGGGATCTTCGGCGCTTCCGACGTGATCGCCATGGCGACCTTGCGGGCCCTTCAGCAGCGGGGCCGCAAGGTGCCCGACGAGATCGCCGTGGTCGGCTACGACGACCTGCCGATGGCCGAGCAGACGGTCCCCCCGCTCACCACGGTGCGGCAGGACATCGCGGCCGGGGCGCAGGCCATGGTCGACAGCCTGTTCCGCAAGATGGCGGGCGAAGTGGTCGGCCCGACGGTCCTGGAACCCAGGGTGATCGCCCGCGAGAGCGCCTGAGCGCGGGGGACGGGGCTGCTCCCTTCCCTCGGGCGCATGGCGAGGCTATCCCGCTGCCATGGCAGACCGCCCGCTGATTGCCCTGCTTGCCGCCGGCCGCGCATCGCGGTTCGGGGCGGACAAGCTTTCCGCCCCATGCGCCGGCGCGCCGCTGGCCAGCCATGCGGTGCGGGCGCTGCGCGGGACGGGGTTCGACGCGATCTGCATCACCGCTCCCGGCGCCCGGCCGGGCTGGCTGGGCGATAAGATCGCGGCGATTGCCAACCCCCGGGCGGCGGAGGGGCTGGGCACCTCGGTTGCCCTGGCGGCGCGGGAGGCGCAGCGGCGGGGAGCGCCCCTGCTGCTGCTGCAACTGGCCGACATGCCCTGCGTCACCACCGGGCTGCTGCTGGCGGTCGCCGCCGCGGGACCGCTGGCCGCCTGCCGCTACCCCTCTGGCCGGCCGGGCGTCCCCGCCATGCTGCCCGCCGCGCGCTTTGCCGAACTGGCCGCCCTTGCGGGTGACCGCGGCGCGGCGGGGCTGCTGGCGGGCGACCCGGCGGTCGCCCTGGTGGACTGCCCGGCGGACGAGCTCATCGACGTCGATACGCCGGAAGCCCTTGCCCGGGCCGAGGCAGTCCTCGCCGCGCGCCAGGCCTAACGGCAGCGCACATCCGGGTTGCTGGAATCGATCGCCGCGCCGGCCGCGCCGCCGCCGATCGCACCGATCACCGCGCCGAGCGGCTTCGAATCGCCCGGCGCGATGATCGAGCCGAGGATGCCGCCGGCGACCGCGCCGACGATCAGGCCGGTGGAGCCGTCCGAACGGCGGCAATAGTAGCGCCCGTCACGCCCGCGATAGATGCGGTCGTTGGAGCCGAGGCGATACTCGCGATAGCGCCGGTCGGTCCGGTAGTAGTTGTCGGCATAGTAGCCGTTGTAGCGCGGGTCGGGGGTGTTCCAGTCATAGCGGCCATAACGGTTGTAATAGCCCCTGTCGTAGTAGCCCCAGCCATTGTAATCAGAGGCATAGCCCGGGCCGTCGCCATAGCCATAGGTGTCGCAACCGGCGAGGGCCACGGTCGCCGCCAGCGCGGCGCAGGGGGCGGCAAGGGTCTTGAGCAGGGTCTTGTTCACGGCAGATCTCCTTCGCGCCATCCAAGGCACCGGGCTCTGCCGCACGAACAGGCTCAGCCCGGGCCCGTCCCTGGTTTTGCAAACGCTTCGTCGCACCGGGCGGTTCCGCCTGACCCGTGCCGCCGCGCCTGCCGGTGGGTGCGGGAGCCGCGTTAACCGGAAACCTGAAGTTAACCGAAACCCGCCGCGGACGTTCTGGTGAACATGGACGAACGCGCCCTCATCTGCGCCTGGCTCAGGCGCTATGTCGCCGAGCTGGAAGCCTCGCGCCTGGCCGCCCCCGGCCCGGCGGGAGAGCGCTTCGCCCACGAGGCGGACGCGGCCCGCACGATCCTCTGGGCGATCGAGAGCGGGGACTACCTGGCCGACCTGGGCGGTTCGACCCGGCATTGATCCTGCGCGGTGGTGCGGAGTGCATGGGTGACACGGGTGACACGGTGTCACCCTGGTGTTTTCGCGGTTAAGCAGCTGATCCGGAACGGGATTTCGGTTCCGGTGCATGGGTGACACTTTTCCAACGGGATTTTCCGGGAACGGTGGCGAGTGCATCCTCCTTTTCTCGTCACCCTGAACCTGGTTCAGGGTCCATTTCCCCGGCGTGACTGGAGCTTGTGGGGCCGGCGCTGCCCTCGCAGGCAGGATGACGGGGGTGGCGCCTTGTTGGATGGCTCCGGGCTTGGTGGGACCATGGATGCTGAAACGAGTTCAGCATGACGGGCGGAAAGGGCGCGTGGCACCTCGCCGCTCAGTACTGGTCGAGCCGGGTGGGGTCGGGGAGGTGGCGCTTGAGCAGATCTTCGAGCGCTTCCGCCTCGGCCTCGGCGCGGGACTGGTCGGTGTGGGGCAGGCCGTCCTCCCG
>DASTGC010000055.1:0-3269 GCA_035719485.1 Novosphingobium sp. | reverse complement strand
TTGCTCCCCTCGCGCTGGTGCGGGTCGTGCTCGCTAGGTTTGCTGGACATGGTCCGGGCCTCCTTGCCTGATCAACCCGTTCAGCCCGGCGCCCGTTCCCTCAGCGTGGCGCTCTTCAGCTTCGGCTTCTCCGGGAGATGGCCCTCATCCATGATCTGCTGGCGCAGCAGGTCTCGCTTCTCGTGGATCGAGGCGATGACGAATCCCATCGGCACACCCAGATCGACCAGCACGGCCTCCGACAACTGGAGCGAGCTTTCCAGGGTCTCGGGCACCGCGTGGGTCGCCCCGGCGCGATAGAGCTGCCCGGCGTGGGCGGTATCGCGGGCCCGGGCAATGACCGGAACCTCGCTGTTTTCCTTGCGGATGCGGCGGACGAGCCTCAGCGTGCCGGCGGGATCGTCCATGGTCAGGATCACCGCCGTCGCCTGGTCGAGCTTCAGCCGGGCGAGCTGGCCCGCGCGCGCGGCATCGCCGAAGGCCACGGCATAGTTTTCGGCCTGGGCTGCCTTGATCAAGTCCGCATCGGCGTCGATCGCGACATAAGCCTTCTCGTGCTGCGCCAGCATGTCGGCCACCAGCCGGCCAACCCGCCCGAACCCGATGATGATCGCGCGCTGGCTGGTATGGTCGCCCAGCGGCGCCATGGGCGCGGCGTGATCCACCCGGCGGGCGGCCCAGCGGCCAATCATCGCCATGATCGGGGTTATGGTGAGACCAAGAGCCGTTACCGTCTGCCAGAAGCGCGCGTCATGGGGGGCGATCAGTCCAGCCGACAGCCCGGCCGAGAGCACGATCAGCGTGGTCTCCGAGGGGCTTGCCAGGAGCAGGCCGGCCTCGGCCGACGTGCCGCTGCGCGCGCCGGATAGGCGCAGCATAACGGCGGTGACCACCGCCTTGGCGACGAACACCAGGGCCAGCGCGCTGGCGATCTCCCAGAAATCGCGCAGGATTTCGCCAAGGTCGAGCTGCATGCCCACGGTGATGAGGAACACGCCGAGGGCAAGGCCCTTGAACGGCTCGACCATTGCTTCGACCTCGCCGTGGTATTCGGTTTCGGCGATCAGCAGGCCCGCGATGAGCGCCCCGAAGATGGGCGAGAGCCCGACCCCGGCCGTGGCCAGAGATGCGACGATCACTACCAGTAGGCTGGCGGCAAGAAACAGCTCGGGGCTCTTGGTGCGCGCGGCCTGGGCGAACAGGGCCGGGAGGAGGAACCGTCCTGCGACGAGCAGCGCGGCGATGACGGCTGCGCCAAGGCCAAGCGTGCGCAGGATGTCCGAACTGCCGCCGGCGCCCGACTGGCCGCCGATCGCGCCGAGCAGGAAGATGATCGGCACCAGCGCGATGTCCTCGAACAGCAACATGGACAAGGCTGCCCGTCCCACCGGCGTGCGCATGTCGGTAATCCGCAGGACCAGCGCGGTCGACGAAAGCGCTAGGGCAAGCCCCAGGGCGAGCGCCGTGGTCCACTGCTCGCCCATCGCGAACAGACCTAGTCCGACCAGTGCGGCACTGCCTGCCAGCTCGGCCGCGCCAACTCCGAACACGTCGCGACGCATCGCCCACAAGCGCTGGAACGACAGCTCCAGTCCCATCGAGAACAGCAGCAGGATGATTCCGAACTCGGCAAAGGGCGCGAGCCCCGCCGGATCGGAAATGGTCACGTGATAGAGCCAGGGCAGCTCGCCCACCCGCGCCCCCAGCGCGTGGGGGCCGACCGCCAGGCCGACCAGGATAAACCCGATCACCGGGGTGATGCGAAACCGCGCAAAGATCGGGATGACCAGTCCGGCGGCGCCGAGGATCACCAGGGCATCGGACAAGGCGGGGGAGTGCAGATCGGCGGCCATGGCCGAAGCCTAGGCAAGGGTGCCCGGCTTGTCACCACCTGCGCGATGGCCAAATTTTAATGATGAAACATCAAGATATTAATGGCAGTGACTGGCGGAATACGCGAGGTCGCAAAATGCTGGTTGTCACTTGCGTGGGGGTTGTCCTCGCGCTTATCGTTGCTGTTGCGGTGCTGCACTGGGCATGGTGCCGGCATGCCGTCCGGGCCGCCTGCCGCCGCGCGGAGCGGGTCGAGCGCAAGCTGGATGCGCTGCTCGACTATCTCGCGCTGGAGCGTGAGCGGCAGGAAATCGAGCATTAGTCCAAGGAAGGTGCGGCGGCGGCAGGCCTGTCCCCGCCGCCGCTCACGGGCATCAGGCCTGGGCAGCCATCTTGGCTTCCAGGTTGTCGACGATGGCCTGGAAGAAGCCTTCCGTCGTCAGCCAGTTCTGGTCCGGCCCGATCAGCAGGGCGAGGTCCTTGGTCATCTTTCCGCTTTCGACGGTCTCGATGCAGACCTGCTCGAGCGTTTCGGCAAACTTCACCACGTCGGGCGTGTTGTCGAACTTGCCGCGATACATCAGGCCGCGGGTCCAGGCGAAGATCGAGGCGATCGGGTTGGTGCTGGTCGACTTGCCCTGCTGGTGCATGCGGTAGTGGCGGGTTACCGTGCCGTGGGCAGCTTCCGCTTCCACCGTCTTGCCGTCGGGCGAGAGCAGGACCGAGGTCATCAGGCCGAGCGAGCCGAACCCCTGGGCAACGGTGTCGGACTGCACGTCGCCGTCGTAGTTCTTGCAGGCCCAGACGAACTTGCCCGACCATTTGAGCGCCGAGGCGACCATGTCGTCGATCAGGCGGTGCTCGTAGGTGATGCCGGCGGCGTCGAACTTGGCCTTGAACTCGGTGTTGTAGACCTCCTCGAACAGGTCCTTGAAGCGCCCGTCGTAGGCCTTCATGATGGTGTTCTTGGTCGAAAGGTAAAGCGGCCAGCCGAGGTTGAGCGAGTAGTTCATCGAGGCGCGGGCAAAGTCGCGGATCGAATCGTCGAGATTGTACATCGCCATGGCGACACCCGAGCTCGGGAAGTCGAACACGTCGAGATCGATGGTCTTGCCGTCGGCACCGTCGAACACCAGCCGCAGCTTGCCCGGGCCCGGGATCAGGGTGTCGGTGGCGCGGTACTGGTCGCCGAAGGCGTGACGGCCGATGACGATCGGGTCGGTCCAGCCCGGCACCAGCCGCGGCACGTTGGAAATCACGATCGGCTCGCGGAAGACAACGCCCCCCAGGATGTTGCGGATCGTGCCGTTGGGCGACTTCCACATCTTCTTGAGCTTGAATTCCTCGACGCGGGCCTCGTCCGGAGTGATCGTCGCGCACTTGACGGCAACCCCATCCTGCTTGGTCGCATTGGCGGAATCGACGGTGACCTGGTC
>DASTGC010000054.1:0-2670 GCA_035719485.1 Novosphingobium sp. | reverse complement strand
GGCCCCCCCCCGCCTCGGTGGCGCTGCGCTGGGCAGCAATGCCGGCAGCGCGCGCCGCAGCTTCGAGCGCATCGGCTCGCGCGCTGGCGGCGGCCTGCTGGGCGCGCGCGTCGGCAAGGGCGCGCCGCGCCTCGCCGGCATCGGCATAGCTCGCCACCTGCTGCGCGGATACCGCCAGCGCGCCGAGCCCGACGAGGCCGGCAAGGGCCGGTAGGAGGACTAGGAAGCGGGCGGAGACGGTCACGAGTGGTCTATCCCTCCCGGTGGTAGGGATGGCCAGCGAGAATGCTGGTGGCCCGCCACAGCTGTTCGGCGAGCATGGCCCGGGCCAGCATGTGCGGCCAGGTCATCGCCCCGAAGGCGATCAGCAGGTCCGCCGAACCGCGCATCGCCTCGCCGTGGCCATCGGCGGCGCCGATCAGGAAGCGGGCCTCGCGCACCCCGTCGTCTCGCCAGCGGCCGAGCAGGGCCGCGAATTCACTGGAGGTGAGCTGGCGGCCGCGTTCGTCGAGAAGGACGTCGCGGGCAGGGGTGAGAGGGGCGGGGATCGTGCCGCCGGTATCGGGCAGCTCGGTAAGCTTCACCGGCCAGGCAATGCGCTTGAGGTAGCGATCGACCAACTCGCTTTCCGGCGAGCGGCCGATCTTGCCACGGACGATGAGGTGGAGGCGCATGAATGCGCTTTAGGGGGTTTGCAGCACCGGAGATACCCCTCCGTCACGCGCTGCGCGCGCACCACCTCCCCATTTGTGCTTCGCAGAAATGGGGAGGACCCCGGGAGCCTCAGGCGGCGGCGGGAGCCTCGCCGAATGCCCACATGCGTTCGAGATTGTAGAACGAGCGGACTTCAGGACGGAAGAGGTGGACGACCACGTCGCCCGCATCGATCAGCACCCAGTCGGCCGCGGGCAAGCCCTCGATCCGGCTGTTGCCGAAGCCGCCGTGCTTGATCCGCTCGGCCAGCTTCTGGGCCATGGCCGCGACCTGCCGGGTGGACCGGCCCGAGGCGATGACCATGTGATCGGCGATCGCCGATTTGCCTTCGAGTGGAATCGAGACAATGTCCTGGGCCTGGTCGTCATCCAGCGACTGGAGCACCAGCGCGTGAAGCGAGCCGGGAACGGACGGCGGCAGCGGGGCGGGGATAGCAGGCTGCCCGGAGGTTCCGGGACTGGGTTCGATATTCATGCGGCCGGGGTGTGCTCCTTCGCACGCATTGGGGCAGCAACCGAAACGCGCCGGATCACGCGCGGTTTCATGGGTTCGGCTCGATGGGATGGAGGGTGAGATGATCACGCAGGGCCGGGCTGGTCTGCCGGCTGGCCCAGTTCGGATTGGCCTGGCGAATCGCCGTGGCCGATCGCGGATCGGGATCAAATCTCAGGATCACCAGTGTTGGTGCGCTCCACGCTGCCCGGTTGGTCAAGCTGGCAGCAGATGTTCGGAAACGCCCGAGCCAGGCCAGGGCGGGGCTCGCCATGGCAGGCGCATCATAGCCGGGACGGGCGACCACGGCAATCGGCACCATGCGGGCGATCTTGCGCCAGTCTTTCCATCGGTGAAACTGGGACAGATTATCAGCCCCCATCAGCCAGACGAAGCGGCGGCGGGGATAGCGGCGGAGCAGGTGGCGCAGGGTGTCGGCGGTGTAGCGGGTGCCGAATTCGCGCTCGATCGCACTGACCCGGATGGGAGCGCGGCGGGCCTGCTGCGCGGCGGCGGCGAAACGGGCGGGGAGCGGGGCCATGCCGGCCTGCGGCTTCAGCGGATTGCCGGGGGAGACCAGCCACCAGACCTCGCCCAGCCCCAGCGCGTCGCGCGCGGCCAGGCTGATGCCGCGGTGCGCGCCATGGGCCGGGTTGAACGAGCCGCCGAGGAGGCCGGTTTTCGGGCCGGTGCGGATCAGGGCCGAAATCTCACGGGCGAACTTGCCCCGTGCCGCGGACCTGCCACTTGTAGGTTGTGAGGCCTTCGAGGGCGACCGGGCCGCGGGCGTGAAGCCTCCCGGTGGCAATACCGATTTCCGCGCCGAGGCCAAATTCGCCGCCGTCGGCGAACTGGGTGCTCGCATTGACCATCACGATCGCCGAATCGACCTCAGCCAGAAACCGCTCGGCCACCGCAGGATCGCCGGTGACGATCGCGTCGGTATGGGCCGAGGAGTGGGCGGCGATATGAGCCAGCGCCTCGTCGAGCCCGTCAACCACGGCGACCGAGAGGATCGCGTCGAGGTAGTCAGTATCCCAGTCGTTGGCGGCGGCGGGGACGATCCGGGGATCGAGCGCCTGGGCGCGGGCATCGCCGCGAAGTTCGCAGCCAGAATCGAGCAGAGCCTGCACCACCGCAACCGCGCCGGGGAAGGCGGCATCGATGAGGAGCGTTTCCATCGCCCCGCAGATGCCGGTGCGGCGCATCTTGGCGTTGAGCGCGATGGCCTTTGCCATTTCCGGATCGGCCGCGGAATGGAGGTAGGTGTGGCAGATGCCATCGAGGTGGGCGAGCACGGGCACGCGGGCATCGGCCTGGACTCGCTCGACCAGGCTCTTGCCTCCGCGCGGCACGATCATGTCAATGAGGCCGGCCGCCGCCAACATAGCGCCAACCGCGCCGCGATCCTGGGTGGGGATCAACTGCACCGCGTTTTCGGGCGCACCTGCCGCGACGAGGCCC
>DASTGC010000053.1:0-2930 GCA_035719485.1 Novosphingobium sp. | reverse complement strand
TCGATGCAGATGGCGCTGAGGAAGGCGGGCATGAGCCCGGCCGACATCGACTACATCAACGCCCACGGCACCAGCACCCCGCTGGGCGACGAGCTGGAACTGGGCGCGGTGCGCCGCCTGTTCGGCGACGCGATCCAGACGGTCTCGATGTCGTCGACCAAGAGCGCGATCGGCCATCTGCTGGGCGGCGCGGGCGCGGTCGAATCGATCTTCTGTATCCTGGCCCTGCGCGACCAGGTGGTGCCGCCGACGCTGAACCTCGATAATCCAAGCGAGAGCTGCGTCGGCGTGGACCTGGTGCCGCACGTGGCCAAGAAGCGCGAAGTGCGCGCGGTGCTGAACAACTCGTTCGGCTTCGGCGGGACCAACGCCAGCCTGGTGATGAAGAAGATCTGAGTTCATGTTCGGGCGCGGCAAGCTCCTGACGCTCGTCGCGGTCATTTTCGTGGTGGCCTGGGGCATCGGGGGGTGGTTCCTGCCCGGGCCGCTGGCGAAGGACACGGAATTCGTCGTCAAGGACGGCGAGAGCTTCAATACGGTGGCCGAGCACTTGCAGGCTGCCGGTGCCATCTCCTCGCCGCTCACCTTCAAGGCCCGGGCCCGGCTGCTTGGCGGCGGTGCGCCGATCAAGGCAGGCAATTTCGTCCTGCCCAGGGGCGCCAGCCAGCGCACGCTGGTCGATATCCTGCAGGGCGGCAAGGTCGTGCGCCGCTTCGTCACGGTGCCTGAGGGCATGCCCTCGATCATGGTCGCCGAACGGCTTGCCGCCCAGCCGCTGCTGACGGGCGATGCGATCACCCCGCCGGAGGGCTCGGTCCTGCCCGATACCTACGAGATCGCCGCGGGCGAGAGCCGCCAGGCCGTGGTCCTGAGGATGCAGGCGGCAATGCAGCGGGTGCTGAAGGAGCTGTGGGACAAGCGCAGCCCGGCGACCGTGGCCAAAACGCCAGAGGAGGCGCTGATTCTCGCCTCGATCGTCGAGAAGGAGACCGGCAAGCCTTCGGAACGGGCGATGGTGGCGGGGCTCTATTCCAACCGGCTGCGCAAGGGCATGATGCTCCAGGCCGATCCGACGATCATCTACCCCATCACCCGGGGCAAGCCCCTGGGCCGCCGCATCCGCCAGTCCGAGATCGCGGCAGTCAACGGCTACAATACCTATGCGATGACCGGCCTGCCCGAAGGACCGATCACCAACCCCGGCCGCGCCTCGATCGAGGCCGTGCTCAACCCGGCCTCGACGGACGCGCTGTACATGGTGGCCGACGGGACCGGCGGCCATGCCTTCGCCGCCACGCTGGAAGAGCACAATCGCAACGTGGCGAAATGGTTTGCGATAAGGCGGGCGCGGGGGGAACTGTAGCACGGGGCTGCGGGTTTGGGCCTCAGCACAAGGAGGCCTCTCATGATCCGCGGAGAAATTCCCGACGTCACGCTCAAGACCCGCGTCCGCGACGAGGCGATCGGCGGGGACAACCCGTTCCGCTGGCAGGACCTTAAGGTTCGCGAAGAATTTGCCCGCAAGCGGGTGGTGGTCTTCTCGCTCCCCGGCGCCTTCACGCCGACCTGCTCGAACGAGCAGTGCCCGGCCTTCGAACGGCTCCATGACGAATTCCGCAAGCTCGGCATCGACGCGGTCTACTGCATTGCGGTCAACGATGCTTTCGTCATGTACCAGTGGGGGCTCAAGCTGGGGGTAGACAAGGTGCGGCTGCTGCCCGACGGTTCGGGACACTTCACCCGGCGCATGGGCATGCTGATCGACAAGGATCACCTGGGTTTCGGAATGCGCTCGTGGCGCTATGCCATGGTGGTGGACGACAACCGCATCACGCACTGGTTCGAGGAGCCCGGGATCAATGACGAGGGGACTGACGAGGATCCCTATGGCGAAACATCTCCGGAGCACATTCTCGAAGCGCTCCGGAACGGCGCCGGCGCGACGGGGGCGGAGCGCCGCAGCGCCTGACCGGCGCGGATGAGCGGGCAGCCGTTCATCGTCACGGCCGAGCTTCCGCCGGACATCCTCGCCTGGGCCGACAGCCTGCGCCGGGCGTATTTCCCGCCCGAGCGAAACCATCTTGCCGCCCACGTCACCCTGTTTCACGCCTTTGCGCCGTCGCTGCGCGAGGAACTGCGCTCACTGCTGGCGAGCCTTGCCGCCAGCCATGCGCCGGTGGCCGCGCGGGTGGCGGGGCTGATGAACCTCGGCCGGGGCACGGCCATCGCGCTCGAAAGCCGGGGCATGCTGGCCCTGCGCGAACGGATCGCCGACCACTTCCACGGCGCGCTGACCGCGCAGGACCAGCATCCGCCGAGGCTCCACATCACCGTGCAGAACAAGGTGGATCCGGCAACGGCGCGGGCACTGCAGGAGGT
Organism: Novosphingobium sp.; assembly: GCA_035719485.1. Classification (GTDB taxonomy): domain Bacteria; phylum Pseudomonadota; class Alphaproteobacteria; order Sphingomonadales; family Sphingomonadaceae; genus Novosphingobium. The sequence goes on along the minus strand of DASTGC010000053.1, from coordinate 551 downwards.
GCTTGCCGGACAGGTGGCCGAGCGCGGATTTGCCTTCAGCGGGCTTGGCCTCCACCGCTATCTCGGGCCCGACTGGGAGGCGGTGGGGGTCTGGCCGTTCCGGGGCCGATCAGGCCCATAGAGGTGGTTGACCGGGGGGCCTTGCGCGGCTAGGAGCGCCGCCTGCCCGGCACGCGCCGGGAGCCCATGGGGCGGAGTAGCTCAGCCGGTTAGAGCAGCGGAATCATAATCCGCGTGTCGGGGGTTCGAGTCCCTCCTCCGCTACCATTTTCACGAAATACCGAGCGGAACCGGTAGGCTATTCTGCATGGCAGGTGCGGCTGTGAAATGCGGTGCGGTGCAGCGGCTTTGTGTTTGCAACCCGTCTGTCGGGTTGGCGCAGAGCGGTAGCCGGTGTTCCGAATGAGCCAGTATGGCATTGAATTTATTGGCGTGTTACTGTCACGGGGGTGAGGTGAGCCTCCATGAAAGTCTATGTGCCAGCAGCTACCGCGCCGCCCGGGCGCCGATTGACGCAGAAGTTGTCCGTCGCGGTGACATTCGGGTCCGGC
>DASTGC010000052.1:0-21477 GCA_035719485.1 Novosphingobium sp. | reverse complement strand
CAGTACTTCCGCAGTCTGTACAACGTCGAGCGGGTCGAGGTGCTCAAGGGCCCGGGCGCGCTGATCTTCGGGCGGGGCGGATCAGGCGGGGTGATTAACCGGGTCCAGAAGGCACCGATTGCGGGCGAGTTCACCGGCTCGGTTAGCGCCGGCGCGGGCACTTTCGGGGCTTGGGATGTGACCGCGGACGTGAATGCCCCGGTCGGTCCCGCCGCAGCCTTGCGCCTGAATGCCTATGCCGAAGGGCTCGACAATAACCGGGATTTCTTCGGCGGTCGGCGCTACGCGATCAATCCCTATCTTGCGGTCGACCTTGGCCGATGGAAGCTCGGCCTGTCCTACGAACATGTAAGCGACGACCGCGCCGCAGACCGCGGCCTGCCCTCCGTGGCCACTGCCCCGGGCCTGCCCAATCGTCCTCTTGCGGGGCACCGTGACACCTTCATCGGAGTGCCTGGCGTCAATCGCACGGAGCTTGGTGCTCACATAGCTAGAGCCCACCTCGGTGGTCAGTTGGCCGACAACCTGCGCTGGTCAACCACCGTCCTCTACGGGAACTACGACAAGTCCTATACCAACGTCTTCGCCAACGGCGCCGCCACTGCCGACAACGGCACGGTCGCGCTCTCCAGCTACAGCGACGCCACCCGGCGCGAGAACCTGATCGCACAGACCAGCCTCGTCTGGGACTTCACCCTCGGCACAATGGCGCACAAGCTTCTCGGCGGGCTGGAATACGCCGACCAGCACTCCGCCAACCAGCGCCGCAACGGCACGCTCTCGAACGGCATTTTCGCTCTCGCCAGCCCCGCCTATCCGTCTGTCGTGTTCGGACCCATGGTGCGCAATACGGTTTCAAATGCGCGGGTCTTTTCCGCCTATGCACAGGACCAGATCGCGTTCGGCAGCCATCTCGATCTCGTCATCGGACTGCGCTTCGACCGATTCAGGATCGCGGGCACCGACCTTTCAGGCACACCGCGGCCCTTCGCGCGGACCGACGGCAAGGTTAGCCCCCGCGTAGGCGTGATCGTCAAGCCGCGGGAGAATGCCTCGCTCTACGCCAGCTACAGCCAGTCGTTCCTGCCCCGCTCGGGAGACCAGTTCCTGAGCCTGACAGCCACCCAGGCCAATCTCACGCCCGAAAGGTATGCAAATTACGAGGTCGGCGGAAAGTGGGACATCGATCCCAGGCTGAACGCCACTCTTGCCCTGTTCCAGCTCGATCGCACCAATGCCACCACGCCCGATCCCATGAATGTCGGAACCACGATCAACATTGGCGCGACCCGTACCCGGGGCCTCGAGCTGGCCCTGACCGGGCGGCTACTGCCGGGGCTCCAGACCTCTGCGGCCTACACCTGGCAGCACGCCCGGCTGAAGGGGAATGACGCCGTCCGCCTGGCGCAGGTTCCCGCGCACCAGCTTGCCCTGTGGAACCGCTATGATTTCGGCCCGGCCTTTGGCCTCGGACTCGGCATGGTCCACCAGTCCAGCCAGTACGCGGCAATACGCACCGCGCCCGAAACGACACGGCTGCCAGGCTTCACCCGGGTCGATGCGGCGATCTACTTCAGGCCGGTCGATCGGATGGGCGTCCAGATCAACATCGAAAACCTGTTGGATGCGACGTACTTCTCCGACGCGCACAACAACAACAACATCTCGCCCGGCGCCCCGATCAACGCCCGCCTCACCGCGCGGGTGAAGTTCTGACCGCGCTCGTCCGTCAGCGGAAGGCGCGCTGGAACTGGTCGGAGAGGGGCTTGAACAGATAGGACAGCATGGTGCGCGAGCCGGTCTGGATGAAGGCCTCGGCGGGCATGCCCGGGCGCAGCTTGAGTTCGCCGAGCCTGGCCATCTCGCCGGGCAGGACCTGCACCTCGACCGTGTAGAAGGCCATGCCGTGCTGCGGATCGACCGTGCGGTCGGCGCCGATCTTTGTCAGCCGCCCCTCCAGTTCGGGCGTTGTGCGGCTGTTGAAGGCGGAGAAGCGGACCATCACCTTCTGGCCGTTGGTTAGCTGGTCGACATCGGCCGGGCTCACCCTCGCGGTGACCACATAGGGATCGTGATCGGGAACGATCTCCATGATCGTCTCGCCGGCGGGAACGACCCCGCCGATGGTGGTGAAGGCGAGCTTGTCAACCACGCCATCATAAGGCGCGCGGATCAGGTTGCGCTCGTTGGCGTCCTGGGCAACGACATTGTTCTGCTTGAGCTCGATCAGCTTGGTCTGGACCTGGGCCAGCTCCGACCCGGCGCGGGCGCGGGCGTCCTGAGCGATCACGATCGACTGCTGGCGCAGTTCGGCAACCTTCGAGCCGAGCTGCGAGGCCTGGGCTTCGGCCGAGGCGACCGAGCCGCCCAGGCCCACGGCCGCGCGGGCCAGCTCGTTGCGCCGCTGCAGCGTGGTATAGCGCTTCTCCCAGAGTTCGTCGTTGGCCTTGCGCTCCTCGGCGATCAGCGCGGCCTGCTCACGGTAGACGTCGGCCTGGACGCGGTAGTTGCCCGCCGCCTTGCCGGCCTGGGCGATCTGCGCCTGGACCGCGGCGATCTGGCCGGCCACGGTCTGCCGGTCGAGCGCAAAGATCCGCCGCTCCTCGCCGATCGCCTGGGCGACCAGCGGCTCATTCTGGCGGGCCAGCAGGTCGGCTGGGAAGTCTATGCCCGGCAGGGCATCGCGCTCGGCCCTGAGGCGCGCCTCGCGGGCGCGCAGCTGGTCGATGGATTCCACCGTCATTTCGGCGCTTGCGGCCGAGACATTGGTGTCGAGCCGCATCAGCAGCTGCCCGGCCTTCACCCGCATGCCGTTGCTCACCGGGATCTCGGCGATCACCCCGCCGCGCGGGTGGGCGATCTTCTTGACCCGGCTCGCCACGGTCACTTCGCCATTGGCGATAACTGCGCCCGAGATCGGGATCACCGCCATCGGCAGGGCGAGGCCGAGCACCAGCGCGCCCAGCACGATGCGCGAGCGTCGCATGGTGTTGTAGAGCACGACCTCCTGACGGGGCCGCGAGTAATCGGGGAGGGCAAGGACCTTGGAGCCGAACATCAGGCGGTTGCCTCGTTTGCGGTGGCGGGCGCCGGCCGGGCGGGGGCGCGAACGTTGATGGTGCCGGGCGGCGGGGCGGCGGGAGCGGTCTGGCCGGCTGGCTGGCCGGGGCCCGGAGCGCCGGTCAGCCGGGGCAGGACCTCGGCCTTGGGACCGAAGGCGCGGACCACGCCGGCATCCAGCCACAGCAGCTTGTCGATCTCGGCCAGCGCGCTCGGCCGGTGGGCGACGATCACCACGATTGCCCCCCGCGCCCGTGCCCCGGCAATCGCCTCGCTCAGCGCCGCATCGCCAACCGCGTCAAGATTGGAGTTGGGCTCGTCGAGGACCACGAGGAACGGCTCGCGGAACAGGGCCCGGGCCAGGGCGATGCGCTGGCGCTGCCCGGCAGAGAGGTTGCGCCCACCCGGGCCGAGCACGGTGTCATAGCCGTTGGGCATGTGGACGATGAGATCGTGGACCCCGGCCTGCTCGGCCGCGGCGACCACCTCCTCGCTCGTTGCTTCGGGATCGAACCGGGCGATGTTCTGCGCAACGGTGCCGTCGAACAGTTCGACGTCCTGCGGCAGGTAGCCGATGAACTGGCCGGCCAGGTCCGGGTCCCACTGGTCGAGCGCAGCCCCGTCAAGCCGCACCGCGCCGCGGATCGGATCGAGCACGCCGACAAGGGCGCGCACCAGCGAGCTCTTGCCCGAGCCGCTTGCCCCGACGATCGCCAGGCTCTCGCCCGCGGCAAGGCCGAACGAGACGTCGCGGAACAGCAGGGTCTGGGTTCCCGGGACGACGCCGGCAAGGGTCTCCACCACGAGGCTCTGCTTCGGGCGCGGCAGCTCGGTGCGGGCCACCTCCTGCGGGCTCTGCGCGAGGCGCAGGGCGAGGCGGTTCCATGCCTGGCGGGCGGCGATCAGCGTACGCCAGTGGGCGATCGCGCTGTCGATCGGGCCGAGCGCGCGGGAGGACAGGATCGAACTGGCGATGATCACCCCGCCCGAAGCCTGCCCGTCGATCACCAGCCAGGCGCCGGTGGCGAGGATCAGCGACTGCAGCAGCTGCCGGAAAGTCCTGGAGAAGGTCCGCATCGCCGACAGCCGTTCGCCGGCCGCGTCGTTGACCTCGGCATGAGCCTCGCTTAGCCGCTGCCACCCGGCGTCAATCGCCCCGCGCATGCCCAGCGCGCGGACCACCTCGGCGTTGCGGCGGCAGGCCTCGAGGAAGCCGCCGCGCTCCGCGCCGGTGCGGGTCCCCGCCTCAACCTGCGATGTCGTCATCCGATCGGTCCACACGGTCAGGCCAATGACCAGAACCGCGCCCACCACGCAGACGAGGCCGAGAATCCAGTGGAAGGCGAACAGCACGCCCATGAACAGCAGCATCCAGGGCAGGTCGAGCACGGCCATCGGCGCGGGGCTGGCGAGGAAATTGCGCAGGAGATCGAGATCGCGCACCGGCTGGCCGGCATCGCGCCCGCCGCGGGTCAGCTCCGCCTCGAGCACCAGCCCGAACACCCGGTCCGAGAGGCTGCGCTCCAGCATCTCGCCCGCCGCGCCCGAGATGCGATGGCGCAGGTGATCGAGGGCAGCCTGGAACGCAAAGGCGATCACCAGCAGGACGACAAGGCCGACCAGGCTCGGCACCGAATGGCTCGGCAGGACCTGGTCATAGACCATCAGCATGAAGATCGAGCCCGACAGCAACAGCACGTTCAGCGCCGCGCTCATCCCCACGATCGTCCCGATCACCTGCCGTCCGCCAGGCAGCGCGTGCAGCAGCTCACCCGATCGGGCCAGGCCAAACCAGCCGGGTTTACCCAGGTCCTGGCCGAGATACTGATTCATTCGCCGTAGTGTCCTTGTTGTGGCCGTCAGAATACCGGACCGGTCACGCTGTATAGTGCGTAGAAGCAATTTCCATAGCAAAGTGTTTGCCGGGCCGGGAGATCATAATGGCATCCGCTCGCGCAAATCCTGCTCAGTTATGGACCCTTACTATGGAGCCGGCAGCACCAGTGCGCGGACATGAATTAGGGCGCAGGTTGGGAAAGCCGGCAAGTTAGCATGATCAGGTCTCGTCAAACCCGTCCGACGTCGCGGTTCGGATGGCGGTATGATCCCTCATTAAATCAATGCATTGAAAGTAAATTGCAGCCATAAATCGGGGGACTGCGTCAAAGGTTCCCGCGCCCGGAGCGCATCAATTCGAAAAGTCCGCCCAGTGCGGTCGTGGAGCCGCCGGCGCGCCGCTCTTAGCCAGCGATTTGGGCGAGCCGCTCCTGCAGGAACTCGGCAAAGGCTTCGGCGGCGGGAGGTAGCCGGCTGCTGCGCGGCAGGACGGCATAGATGCCCACATCTGCCGATCCTTCCCACTCCGGCAGCACGCGGATCAGCCGTCCGTCCGCCAACGCATCGTCCACGTCCCACAGCGAGCGCAGGGCAATGCCGACGCCGCCCAATGCCAGTTCGCGGATCAGTTCGCTCGAGTTGGTTCGTACAAAGCTCGGGCCGGCGACGTCCACCATGCGCCGGGCGCTCGCCAGCCGCCATGGCAGCTGGCCTTCTGCGGCAATGAGGCGATGGTGGCCAAGGTCGGCGATGGTCTCGGGCTTGCCATAGGCCTCGCAATAGGCGGGGGCGGCGCAAAGCACGCGGCAATTGTCTGCTATCCGCCAGGCCACGAAATCGTTGCCGGGTCGGGTGGCGATGCGAATGGCCAGGTGGACCTGCCGCTCGAGCAGGTCGACATATTCGTCGGACAAGTCGACCTCGAGCTGGACCTCGGGATAGCGGGCGAGGAAGGCGGGCAGGTGGGGGGCGATGTGCAGGCGGCCGAACGATGTCGGCGCGGTGATCCGCAGGCGTCCCGCTGGACCTTGCCCCGTCGGACGCAGGCGGGCCTCGGCTTCCCCGATCCGGGCAAGGGCCTCGGCCACCTCGCGGTGTAGTTCGGCCCCGGCCTCGGTCAGGGCAATGCGCCGGGTGGTGCGATGCAGCAGTTGCACGCCGAGGCGGTCCTCCAGCCGCGCCAACCGCTTTGAGGCCATGGCGGGCGAAATTCCGAGGCTGCGCGCCGCCGCCGAGAGGCTCCCTTCCGCCACGGTGCGGACGAACAAGGCATAGTTCGGGTCCATCGCGATTATTTCTCCAGGAGAAAAGCTGCTTGATCATCTTCGCGTATGGTTATCGGATAGTCGATGCCCTAAACGGACGCAGCCGTGAAAGTTTGCAGATTGTCTGCCAGGAGGTTTCAGCGATGTCCCAGTCCCAGGTTGCGCCGATGGTCGATCGCGCCGGTCTCCAGGTGGCCGAGGTCCTCGCCCGCTTCGTCGATGAGCAGGCCCTGCCCGGCACGGGGCTCGAACCCGGCGCCTTCTGGCAGGGCGTAGCGGCGATTTTTTCGCGCCTCGCTCCCGAAAACCGTGCGCTGCTCGCCCGGCGCGATGATCTCCAGGCGCAGATCGATGCCTGGTACAAGGCTCGCGTCGGCCAGCCCCTCGATGCCGCTGCCCGTGCCGAGAATATCCGTTTCCTCAAGGAGATCGGCTACCTGGCTGCCGAGCCGGCGCCGTTCACCGTGGATCCGGCCAATGTCGATCCGGAGATCGCGACGACCGCGGGCCCGCAGCTGGTCGTCCCGATCCTCAATGCCCGCTTCCTCCTCAATGCCGCCAATGCGCGCTGGGGCAGCCTCTACGATGCGCTATATGGCACCGATGCCCTGCCGGGACAGGCGGCGCCGGGGGGATACGATGCGGCCCGCGGCGCCCAAGTTATCGCCTGGGTCCGCGCCTTCCTCGATCGCAACGTCCCGCTGGCCGCAGGCTCCTGGGCCGATTGGGACGGCTCGGCTCCCGCCCTTGCCGATCCGGCCCAGCTGGTCGGCCGCGCGGACAATAACCTGCTGCTGCGCCATAATGGTCTGCACATCGAGATAGTGGTCGACCGCGCCCATGCGATCGGGAAGGACGATCCGGCCGGAGTGGCCGATGTCATCCTCGAGAGCGCCATCACCACCATCGCCGATCTCGAGGATTCGATCGCCGCGGTGGACGCGGACGACAAGGTCGAGGCCTATGCCAACTGGCTCGGCCTGATGCGCGGCACGCTCGAGGCAAGCTTCGAGAAGGGTGGCCGCACCCTCGTCCGCCGGCTCAATCCCGATCGAAGCTATACCGCCGTCGACGGCTCCGAATTGGTCCTGCCCGGCCGCAGCCTGATGTTCATTCGCAATGTCGGCCACCTGATGACCACGCCGGCCGTCCATCTGGCCGATGGCTCCGAGGCTCCTGAAGGCATCCTTGATGCGATCATGACCTCGCTGATCGGCCTGCACGACGTGAAGCGGTTGGGACAGCTTACCAATAGCCGTGCCGGATCGATCTACATCGTGAAGCCGAAGATGCACGGCCCGGATGAAGCTGCCTTCGCCGATCGCCTGTTCAACGAGGTCGAGGACCTGCTCGGCCTTGCCCGCTACACCATCAAGATCGGCGTCATGGACGAGGAGCGCCGTACCTCCGCCAATCTCGCCGCCTGCATCCATGCCGTCCGCCACCGGGTCGTCTTCATCAACACCGGTTTCCTCGATCGCACCGGCGACGAAATGCACACAGCGATGCAGGCCGGGCCGATGATCCGCAAGGCCGCGATGAAGAATGCGGACTGGATCAAGGCCTACGAAGACCGCAACGTCCAGATTGGCCTTGCCTGCGGGCTCGACGGCCGCGCCCAGATCGGCAAGGGCATGTGGGCGATGCCCGACCGCATGGCCGACATGCTTGAGCAGAAGGTCGGCCACCCGCTCACTGGCGCCAACACCGCCTGGGTGCCGAGCCCCACCGCCGCCACCCTCCACGCCACGCACTATCACCAGGTCAGCGTGGCCGAACGGCGCGCCGCCCGCCGGGCCGAGCCGGTCGCCCCGCTCGAGGCCCTGCTTACGATCCCGGTCGCGGCTGGGGTCAACTGGTCGGAAGAGGAACTGCGCGAGGAGCTCGATAACAATGCGCAAGGGATCCTCGGCTATGTCGTGCGCTGGATCGACCAGGGCGTCGGTTGCTCCAAGGTGCCCGACATTCACGATATCGGCCTGATGGAGGACCGTGCCACCCTGCGCATTTCTTCGCAGCACATGGCCAACTGGCTGCTTCATGGCGTGGTCACGGCCGAGCAGGTCGATGCCGCCCTGCTGCGGATGGCCGCGAAGGTCGATGCGCAGAACGCCGATGATCCGCTCTACCAGCCGATGGCACCCAATCCGGGCGCCAGCCTTGCCTTCCAGGCTGCGCGCGCCCTTGTTTTCGAAGGCGTCAGCCAGCCGAGCGGATACACCGAGCCCCTGCTCCATGCCTTCCGCCTGAAGCGCAAGGCCCGGGGCTGAACTGGCCGGCGATACAACCTAGTGGAAGGTGCGGCCGCCATCGACGGCCAGCACCGTCCCGGTCACGAACGAACTTTCCTCGCTGGTGAGGAACAGACAGGCCGAGGCCAGTTCATCTGGCCGGGCCACCCGCTTCAGCGCGTATTGCTGGACGAACGGTGCCTCGTCGAGGGTGGCATAGCCACCGAGGATCTCGGCCACCATCGGGGTGTCGACGATCCCCGGGGCGATGGCATTGGCACGGATCGTCGGAGCCAGTTCCCGGGCATAGGCCTTCATCAGCATGATCACGCCGGCCTTGCTCGCCGCATAGGCGGAAACGCCGGGGCCCTGCGGCAGGAGGCCCGCGCCGGAAGCGACGGTGACGATCGTCGCCGCCGGGGCTTGCCGCAGGTAGGGCAGGGCTTCGCGGCAGATGAGGAACGGCGCGGTCAGGTTCACCCCGATTACGCGGTGCCAGGTCGCGGACGTAAGGTCCTCCAGCGGGCGGTTGTCGGCAAGGCCGGCGACATTCACCACGCCGTCCAGCCCGTCCAGCGCCTCGGCCGCACGGTGCACGGCGCCAACCGTCGCAGCCTCGTCGAGCAGGTCGACCACGATCGCGGTTCCGCCCGTGTCGCGGGCCACCGTCTCGAGCAGGTCCGCCTGCACGTCGAGCAGCGACAGCGCCGCCCCCTCGCGCGCGAACATCCGCGCCGTCGCCGCACCGATCCCCGAAGCTGCGCCGGTTATCAGGATGCGGCGTCCGGCAAGGCGATTGCCCGGGCCGCCGCTGGAACTGGCTGGCTCGGTCAACATCACGCGGTCTCCCGGTAGCGGGCCATCAGATCGTGTTTGCGCACCTTCCCGCTGGGCAGGCGCGGCACTTCATCGATGAAGTCGATCGAGCGCGGGCACTTGTAGTGGGTCAGCCGCTCGCGGCAGAAGGCGATCAGTTCCGCGGCCAGTTCGGGCGAAGCTTCCTGGCCGGGCTCGAGCGAGACCACTCCCTTGACCTCCTCGCCGAACTCGGCGTTAGGCACGCCGATCACCGCCACGTCGCGCACCGCCGGATGCATGATCAGCACGTTCTCGGTTTCGAGCGGGTATATGTTCACCCCGCCCGAGATGATCATGTGGTTCTTGCGATCGACGAGAAAGAGGTAGCCCTCCTCGTCCAGGTAGCCGACGTCGCCGGCAGTGCACCACACGTCGTCGATGATCGTTGCCCGGGTCTTCTCCGGCTCGTTGTGGTAGGCAAGCGGCGCGGGCAGCTGGAAATAGATCGTGCCCGCCTGGCCCTGCGGCAGGTCCTCGCCGTTCTCGCCGAGGATACGCAGTGGCCCGGCGGTCGATCGGCCCACCGTTCCCGGGCGGGCCAACCATTCGGCCGAACTCACGGTGGTGAAGCCCCCCTCGCTGGCACCGTAGAATTCCTCGATCACCGGCCCCATCCACGCGATCATCTGGCGCTTGATGTCAGGCGGGCAGGGAGCCGCCGCATGAATGACGGCCTTGAGGCTGGAAAGGTCGTAGCGGGCCCGCACCTCCGCCGGCAGCTTGAGCATGCGGACGAAATGGGTCGGTACGAACAGGGTGTGCGTCACCTTGTGGCGCTCGATCGCGGCAAGGACCTGCTCGGGATCGAACGTAGGAAAGATAACCGAGGTCCCGCCCAGCACCTGTGCGCCCATGGTCCAGAAAAGCGGGGCGGCGTGATAGAGCGGGCCCGGGCAGAGAAACATTGTGTTCCCGTCGAAATGGTAGCTCTCGCGCATCGGGTGTTCGGCCGGGCCCGGCGTCCCCGCCGCCTGGGGAGGAAGCGCGCGCACGATCCCCTTCGGCGCGCCCGTGGTGCCCGAGGAATACATCATTGCCGAACCCTCGAGGTCGGCCACCGGCGGGGCGGGCGGCAGGTCGTCGATCGCCTGGAATGCGCCGAAAGCCTCGTCGACCGAGATCAGCAGCTCCAGCTTGGGGCTTTGCGCGGCAGACTGCTCGGCCAGTTCACGCAGTTTGGGGCTGGCAACGAACACCCTCGCGTCGCAGTTGTCGACGATGTAGGCGCTCTCGCGCGGGTGGAGGTGCCAGTTGATCGGGACCCACCGCAGGCCTGAGCGCCGGATTGCCCATATCACCACGAAATAGTCGAGCCGGTTCTCGAGCAGGACCGCCACCCGGTCCCCGATGTCGAGGTGTGATCGCAAGATCGCCGCCAGCCGGGCGGAACGCTCGGCCAGGTCGCCGAAAGTGAGCATGCTGCCGTCGGAGCCGAGGATCGCGGCCGGCTTGTCCGGATGACGCTCCGCTGTGGCAAAAACTCCCACTGACATCGGGCCGGCCTTCTCCTCTCCTCCGGCCGCTTGTCGTGCGCCGGCGTCACCTGTCCTTCCGGCTGTCGTATCCACGCTTTTGCACCTTGTCGACCGCGTCGTGCGCCTTGATTTCCCTGGCTGCCGCCAAGGGGCATCGCAGTCCGGCAGGTAGCAGGCAGCGATCTTGGCCAGTTTGTCCGGGCGGCCGGGGGCCGGCCCTCAGAGGCCGCCGTCGACCTGGTAGAAGGCGCCGGTAATGAAGGAGGAATGCGGGCTGGCCAGCGCCAGCATGGCGGTCACAACCTCCGGCGGCTGGCCCGGTCGGCCGATCGAATTTGGGCTCGTTTCGCGCATCTCCTCCGACCAGGCCTTGGCGATATCGGTCAGGAATGGGCCGGCGGAGAGTACGTTGACCCGCACCTTGGGGGCGAATTCCTTGGCGAGCGAGCGGCTCATCGCATTGAGGGCGGCCTTGGACGCGCCGTAGGGCACCACATTGGGCAGCGCGAGGATCGCGCCGGACGAGGAAACGTTGATGATCACGCCGCCATCGTCGTCCATCATCCGCTTGCCCACCACGGCGGCAAGACGGAACGGTCCCTTGAAATTGAGACCCAGAACAGAATCGAACAATTGCTCAGTCACGTCCGGGCTGGGCATCGCCGGGCTCATTCCGGCATTGTTGATCAGGATGTCGATCTTCCCGAACTCGGCATAGGCCTTGTCGATCATGGCGTCGATCTCGGGCCACTTGGCGGCATGGGCGCCGATCGCCAGCGCACGCCGGCCCATGGCTCGGACCTGTTGAGCCACCTCTTCGCAGACCTCGACCTTGCGGCTGGTGATGACCACATCCGCCCCGCGCTCGGCAAGGGCCAGGACCATCTCCTTGCCAAGTCCCCGGCTGCCGCCAGTGACTAGAGCCACCTTGCCGGTGAAATCGAAAAGCGGATCCATGCTGCCATCCTCGTGAGTTAGCGCGCCGGAACGGCGCTTCGTTCCAGTCACCCTGCCATCTCACTAGACACATGTCTAGTATCACGCTCCCACAGGAGTGATTGATCTTCAGCTGACTTCGCGGTCAATGAACCACAGCGATTTCACCCGACGGTCGGCGATCAGCCAACGCTCGCCCCGCTTCTCGTAGCGGTCGATGTACATCCCGTCCTCGATCGTCGTCCCGCGCCGCGAGACGAAGTAATAGGTCCAGCCCAGGGCCACAGTGTCGCTCTCGAACTCGATGCGCGAGGTGGTCAGGTTGTGCCGTGCGCCGATCATGTCCGCGGGCGTGTCGCCCTTTGCCACCGCGGAGAGGAATCCGTGGATCGCCTCCACGCCGGCAAAGGTCTGCCCGTCCCAGCTGAGCACGGCTTCCGGCGTGAAGACGGTCATCATCTCGTCGATGCGGCCACGATCTCCGCAATTGTTGTAGACAGACTGTGTGTGGCGGATGGCCATGCGGGCCAGGTTCTCTTGGTCAGGTGTCATTGCAGTCCTCAAGCGGAACCGCGGCCTGTCGCCGCGCGGGGGCTTGGCGCAGTCCCGCGCCTCGGGCACTCAGTGCGGCATTTCCGCCGGAGCTGCAACATTCAGGGGATTCTCGATGACACTGCCAGAAACCATGCGCCTGGTCCGGGCCGAGCAACTCGGCCCGGTTGAAAACTACGTGCTTGTGGAAATGCCGCTGGTCCCGCCCGGACCGGGCGAAGTGCTGGTGCGGATGCATGCCACGAGCCTGGGCTTTGCCGATGTGCTGGTCACCACCGGGCTATATCAGGTCAAGCCGCCGGTCCCGTTCGTTCCGGGCAGCGAGGGCAGCGGCGAAGTTGCCGCCGTTGGCGCTGGGGTTTCCGGCTGGGCGGTGGGAGACCGGGTCTGCATCACGCGTTTTTCCGGCGGTCTGGGCGAATATGTCCTGGCCCAGCCTGCCGAGTTGCATCCCTTTCCCCGCGGCTTGTCGTTTCTCGAGGCGGCCATTTACCGGGTCAATTACGCCACGATGCTCCATGCCCTGAAGGACCGGGCCCTGGTGCAGCCGGGCGAGACCCTGCTGGTACTTGGCGCTGCAGGAGGGGTGGGTACCGCCGCCGTGCAGCTCGGTAAGCTGATGGGCGCCCGCGTGATCGCCGGCGCCTCGACTGCGGCCAAGCGGGAGTTCGCCCGCTCGCTCGGCGCCGACGAGGTGCTTGATTACAGCGTCGATAACTGGCGCGATGCGCTCAAGGCGCTCACCGGCGGGCGCGGGGTCGATGTCGTCGCGGATCCGGTCGGCGGCAAGCTGTTCGAGCCGGCGTTCCGCAGCCTTGCGTGGAAAGGCCGGCACATCGTGATTGGCTTTGCCGGCGGCGACATCCCGCGGCTGCCGGCGAACCTGCCCCTGCTCAAGGGGGCGGCGCTGATCGGTGCCGATATTCGCCAGTTCGGCATCTACGAGCCTGAACTCGCCGATGCCAACGCGGCCCAGATCGTGCGCTGGTGCGAATCGGGTTTGCGACCGCCGGTGGGCCCGGTTTTCGATTTCACCAGGTATCGCGAGGCGATGACCGCGGCTTCGGCCGGGCAATCCTTGGGCAAGGTCGTCGTGCAGATCACTGATCCTAGCGATTGAGCTGGGACCGGCCCTGCATCCTGGCCATGCAGCGCCCATGATATAAAACAAGTATATTGCAAGCATGGCTTGTTGCGTTGCAAAAAATGGAATTGACGAGCTAGCCCCTTTCTGTTGTGGCCTTTCAGTCATTTGGGTTCACGAGTCACTTCCGAGGAGGATCATATGTCCCAGTTCCGTTTCGCCGCTCTCGCACTTGCACTGGTAGCTCCGGCCACCGCCGGCATGGCCGATACTGTCCAGGTTTCGGCTGCTTCGGTCACCCCGAAGGCGGGTGAAGTGCTGCGCGACAACGCCGGCCGCCGCATCGGCGCCGTCGATTCGGTCCGTGCCGACAAGGGCTACCTCACCGTGATCGTCGACATGACCATTGTCCGCATCCCGCTGGCGAGCCTGTCGCGCGGCGACAAGGGCCTGCAGACCAGCCTGAGCCGTTCGGCCCTGCGCTGATCGCCCGGCGGCGCCCCATCGGGGCAGCCCATGGAAAGAGCCCCGGAACCGTTCTGCGGGTCCGGGGCTCTTTCGTTCCAGGTGGGCTGGGAGGCCGCAGCCGGGCGGCGTCAGTCCGTCCTGAGCAGCACCGCTCCGCCAAGACTACCCCCGCCATTGCCGACGACCGAAACCTTGGCTCCAGCCACCTGGCGCTGGTCGGCCTGGCCGCGCAGCTGGAGCACGGCCTCGTGGAGGTGGCCGAACCCGTGCATGCGCCCCTCGGAAAGCTGGCCGCCATTCGTGTTGAGCGGCAGTTCGCCATCGAGCGAGATGCGGTGGCCGCCCTCGATGAACGCGCCGGATTCGCCCTCGCCGCAGATGCCCAGGGCCTCCAGCCACGACATGACGAGCCAGGTAAAGCCGTCATAGAGATGCGCCGTGTCGATGTCCTTGGGCTTCAGGTCAGTGCGGCTCCACATCATCTTGGCCGCATCGTAGAATGCCATGTGGGGGTAGTCCTCCCGCCCGATCCACGTGTCCATCCTGGTGTAGGCGCCGGCACCCACGGCCTCGATCAGCACCGGCTTCTGCCTGAGGTCCTTGGCCGCATCGACCCGCGAGATGATCACCGCCGTAGTCCCGTCGCAGGGCACGTCACAGTCGAACAGCGTCAGGGGGGTGGAGATCATCCGGGCCGAAAGGTAGTCGTCCATGGTGATCAGGTCGCGATAGACGGCCTTGGGATTGAGCGAGGCATGCTTGCGCTGGACTATCGGGATAGCCCCCATCTGCTCGCGGGTAATGCCATAACGGGCCATGTGCGTGCTGGCGTAGATCCCCACCCATGTCGCTGCGGAATAGGCATGGTAGGGAATCAGCCACTCACCGAAGCCGACGAGCCGGCCCGGCAGGGGCCTGTCCTCCTGCGTGATCCAGCGCTCGCCCACGGCGCGCCAGCACAGCACGTGCTTGCAGTAGCCGGCCGAAATGGCCGCGATCGCCTCCATGATCGGCGACATCTGCGCCGCATTGTCGGCGCCGGACCACCAGTTGAGCTTGAGCCCGAGGCTGCCCGCGATGTCGGGGATCGCCGCGCATGAAAAGCCTGAGGCTGTGCCTGAAACCGTGTGCGGCCAGACGCTCGCCCCGTCGATGTCCTCCGGCCTCAGCCCGGCGTCGGCAATGGCCCGCTCGCAGGCGCGCACGGCCAGTTCAAGCGGCAGCACCTGCGGCTTACGGTAGATTTCCGACTGGCCGATCCCGGTGATGGCGACGTTCTTTTCTCCGAAGCGGCTCATGGCTCAGACCTCCCCCGCCGCGGCGTCGAATTCCGGATAGAACAGGTCGCCATGTTGCTCGAAACTCACGGTCACCGGCAGGCCGATGCGCACCTGCTCGATCGGGGTTCGTGGCATGTTGGTCAGCAAGCGGATATCGGCCTGCTCCTCCAGCTCGACCAGCGCCACCACGTAGGGCAGCTTGAGATCGGGCGCCCATGCCTGGTGGTTGACCGAGAACCCCACGACCGTTCCCCGCCCGGAAACCGGCTGTGGCGCCACGTCCGCCGAATGGCACTTGGGGCAGCGCAGGGCATAGGGATGGATCCAGTGCTTGCACGCGCCGCATTGGCCGATGTGGAGCTTGCCGTCCTTGCCGCCTTTCCAGAAGTGCGCATTCAGTTCGTTGACGATGGGCCTTTGCCGGGTTGCCGATACGGGGCTGTAGGTCATGCGCGGTTCCTGTCTGGTCTGATGGGGGGACGGCGCCCGCAGCTCATTCGAGAACGCCGGCGATCCGCAGGTTGAGGATATCCTCCTCGCTGTAACCGGCGCCGGCCAGCACTGCGTCGCTGTCCGCGCCGAGCTCCGGCGCAGGCCGCGGTTGCAGCGGCTCTCCGCCAAACTGCATCGGCGCGGCCACCATCCTGATCCGGCGCCCGTCGCCGTAATCGACCTCGGGCAGGTAACCGTTGGTGTTGACCGCAACGTCGTGCAGCAGGTCCGAAGCCTTCTGCACCACGTCCCACTGGCCCTCCTGGGTGGCCAGGCGTTCCTTCACCTCCTCCAGCGTGAACTGCCCGAAGGCCGCATCCAGCTCGGCCATGCAGGCGGTGACATTGGCATAGCGCAGGGCATCGCTGCCGAAGCGCTCGTCTTCGGCCAGCTCCGGACGGCCCAGCGCCCGGCACAGGCCCGGCCAGTAGCGTTGGCTCTGCATCATGTTGATGCAGACGAAACGCCGGTCCTTGGTCCGGTAGAAGGTGCCGACCAGCGGATTGCGCGACTGCTCACGCGGCGCCATGCGCAGTTCGTCAGTGCCCGAAACCTGGGTGCCCACGATCGAGGGCTGCATCATCCACATGCCGGTGGACAGGAGCGAACCGTCGACCACGAGGGCCTCGCCGGTCATCGCACGGCGGGCAATCGCCGCGCTGATCGCGCCGGCCAGGACAAGGCCGCTGGTGACGTCACCGATCGCGCCGACCGGCATCGGCGGCGGGTAAGGGGCATTGTCAGGCGTCGCGGCCGAGGCAAGGCCGCTGCGCGACCAGAGCGAAATGGCATCATACCCGCCTTTTTCCGCGTCCGGCCCCCGGGCCCCCTGTCCGCTGCCGGCAGCGTAGATCAGGTGCGGAAAGCGCTTGGTCAGGTGGTCCGCGTCGATCTTCAGCTTGCGCCGGGTCGGCGGCAGCAGGTTGGTCAGGAAAACGTCGGCCGTTTCCAGCAGTCGATAGAGCACATCGATCGCGCCTTCGGCATTGAGATCGATCGCCACGCTGCGTTTTCCGCGGTTGAAAATCTCGTACATGAAGGTGAACCCGCCGGTGCCCGGGGGGATATCGTTCATGGTCAGCTGGCGGATCGGATCGCCCGCCGGCGTTTCGATCTTGACCACGTCGGCGCCCATGTCGGCCAGAGCCGCCCCGCATGACGGGACGTAAGCCCAGGTAGAAACTTCCACGACCTTGATGCCTTCAAGCGGCCGAACCATCTGCAATCTCTCCGTCTGTGTACGCCCACCCGGCGAATTGATTCGGTGGTTAGGCTGGATATTTGTCATCGGGCAAGCGACAATGTGTAGATTCTGCGGTCGAGCGCAGATGGAGAGGGAGCTTCAGCAATGAGCGCAAAAGGCGTAGCCGTAGTCACTGGCGGCGGATCGGGCATTGGCCGGGGCGTGGCGCTGACCCTGGCCAAGGCAGGCTATGCCGTCGCTATCGCCGATTTAAACGAGGCGGCGGCCCGGGAAGTCGCCGCGCTCGCCGGGCCGTCCGCTCGGGCCATTGTCGCCGATACGGCCGAGCGCGATGCGGTCGAAGCCCTTGCCGATGCCGCCGAGGCAATGGGGCCGATAACGGTCTGGGTTAACTGCGCGGGAACGGCCGGTCTTGCCCCCATCGTCGAGATCACCCCCGAATTCTACGAGCGCATCCGCCGGATCAACCAGGACGGGCTGTTCTGGGGCTGTGCCGCCGCCGCCCGGCGCATGATCCCGCGCGGGCAGGGGGTCATCGTCAACATCTCCTCGAACGCGGCCGACCAGCCGATGCCGCAGCTGTCGGTCTATGCGATGACCAAGGCCGCGGCCAACATGCTGACCCGTTCCCTCGCCATGGAGCTCGGCCCCCATGGCATCCGGGTCAACTGCGTTGCTCCCGGTTTCATCGCCACCCCGATGACGATGGCCGCCCACTCGCCCGAGGAGCGCGAACGGATCCTCGCCGCCAACGCCCTGCGATCGCCCATGGGCCTGACCGGCACCCCCGAGGACATCGCCGGCGCCGTGCGCTATCTCGTGTCGGACGAGGCGCGGTTCGTCACCGGGCAGACCCTGCGCGTCAACGGCGGCGTGTCGATGCCCTAGCCGCCATGGCCCCGCGTCCTGTCAGAAGGAGGTGATCACGCACCGGGCGATGGCCCCGTTGTTCAACTCGCGATAGGCTTCATTGATCTGGTCGAGGCTGATTTCCTTGGAGATCAGGTCATCGAGGTTGAACCGCCCCTGCAGGTAGAGCTCGGCAAACATCGGAATGTCGTTCTTGATGTTTGACGAACCCATGTAGACGCCTTTGATCACCAGCTGGTTGTGCAACATGTGCTGGGTGACATCGATGCTGATCGAGGTGCCGGGCGTGTGGGCGCCGATCAGATAGACGGCGCCACCCTTGCGCACCATGTTGATGCACTGCTGCGTGGTCAGTTCCAGGCCGACCGCCTCGAATGCATGGTCCACCCCGCCGGTCAGCGCGCGCACCGCTTCAACCGGATCGACCGTGCCGGCGCAGATGAAGTCGGTCGCGCCGAATTTGCGGGCGAGGGCCTCCTTGGCCGGCTGGGTGTCGATGGCGATGATCCGTACCGCGCCGGCCAGCCTTGCCCCGGCCAACACGTTGAGGCCGATCCCGCCGATTCCGACAACGGCAACCGTCTCGCCCGGGACCACTCCGGCCGTGTTGATCGCCGCCCCGGCTCCGGTGACGCAGCCGCAACCCAGCACCGAAGCCTGGGGGAATGGCAGCGCCTCGGGCACTTTCGCGAGCTGGCATTCGTGGATGAGGACATGTTCGGCAAAGGCGCCCATCCCGTAGACCTGGGTCAGCCGTTCGCCCGCGCGGCTCAGCCGCGGGGCCTCGTCAGGGCCACGCAGGGCTTCCCCGGGATTGTCGCACTGGTAGGTGCGGCCCTGCCGGCATGGCCGGCAATGTCCGCAGGACTTGACCATCGAACCCACGACATGGTCGCCGAGGCTGAATTCGCGAACGTCGGGGCCGATCTCGATGACTACGCCGGCCACCTCATGGCCGAACACCGCCGGCACTGTTATGCCGAAGTCGTTCTCCGACATGTGCAGGTCCGAATGGCACAGCCCCGAGGCCTTGACCTCGACCAGCACCTCGCGTCCCCTGGGCTTGTCGATCTCGATGTTCTCGATCTCGAAGTGCCCGTTCAGGCGATTGGTCACTGCCGCTTTCATTTTCTCTCCCTGTTTGGCTGCATCCGCCTGCGCGGAAAACGCTCGCCTGCCCGCCTCAAGCGGGGTCGAATTCCAGTGCCAGCCGGGTCAGCCCGCGGCTCCACGTGTGGACCAGCCATTCGGCGGCATTCGGCTCGTCCGCCAGGCGGAAATTGCGGAACCGCTTCAGCATCGTCGTGAACGTCGTGCGCAGCTCGGCCCGCGCCAGCAGGTTGCCGAGGCAATAGTGAATGCCCATGCCGAAGGCAACGTGCTGCGCCGCGGTCTTGCGGCCAAGGTCGACCACGTCCGGGTTGGCGAACCTGCGCTCGTCGCGGTTCGCGGCGGCCCAGCGCAACACGATCTTCGCGCCTTCCGGAATCAGCGTGCCGGCCACCTCGACGTCGCGGGTCGCCCGCCGGAACAACCCCTGCAGCGTGCTCGTCAGCCGGAGCACCTCCTCGACGAACTGCGGGATCTTCGTAAGGTCGGCGCGCAGGGTGTCCTCGAGCCCTTCCTCGATCATCAGGTGAAGGCCCATGGCGATCGTGTTGGTAGTGGTCTCGTTACCGGCGACGAGGACCTGCGTGGTTATGCTGACGATCTCGTCGTTGCGCAGTTTGCGACCGTCCACTTCCCCTTGCACGATGTCGGACAGCACGGTGTCGGCGGGGTGGCGGCGCAGTTCCTCGGCCACCCCGATGATGTAGCGGTGCATCTCCACGACCGATCGGGCAGCCTGGGCGCGAACGTCCTCGGGCAGGCGCATGTCGGAGGACATGACCAGGGCATCCGACCAGCGCTTGAAGGTCTCGTACATTCCGCGCGGAACACCCAGCTGGTCGGCGATGATGTACATCGGGATCGGCACGGCGAGATCAGCCAGTACCTCGAGCCGCCCCTTGTCAGCGAAAGTTTCGATCTGCCGGTCGCAAACTTCCTGGATGTAGGCCTGCATCTTGGTGATGCGCGACGGGCCGAAGGCGCTCTGGACGATGGCGCGGTACTTGGTGTGCACCGGCGGGTCGGCGCTCACCATGGTATTGACGTAGGGCGACGCCTCTTCCCGCATGATCCGGGCTGCTTCGCCAGTTCCGCTGAAGGCACGGTCGCCGAGCATGCCCGCATTGCTGGAAAACGTCTGCGGATCCTCGGTTATGCGCCGGATGTCCTCATAGCGGGTGATGACGTACATGCCGGTGCCGGGATCGAGGTAGACCGGCGCGTTGTCGCGCAGCCATTTGTAACTGGCGAAGGGATTACGCAGGACGTTTTCATCGTCCAGCGTCAGCATGCCGTTGGCGGAATTCGTCATTTGACCTTTCTTGCTCCCTCTTCGCCCGCTCGACCCGTTGGCCGCGACTTGCCATCGATCCACTGCCGCATCACCATGTAGCGGCCCTTGAGCGCGCCTCGGTCTTGCACGCCGAAGCCCATGGTGGTGCCTTCCCGCCCTTCGGCGGCCGGAAGCCAGGTGATGTGCTCCAGGCCTTCCCGGATGCCCGCGCGGGTCAGGTCAGGGGCGCGGGCGATGCCCTCGGCGACAAGCCGACCCATGTCGTAACCCGCGGCCTCGCGGTAGAGCACGCGCTCGCCGGTGCGCCCGGTGGCCTCGAGATAGGTGGCAAGCGTCCGGTTGTCGTCGCTGTGCATGTCGACATAGGCCCAGCCGTCGATCAGCCCGGCAAACTCCGGGTCATAGCCGCGCAGTCCGGAGGTGTTCATTGCCCGCGGGCCGGTCCAGCCCCGCTCGGCCAGCGCGTGGGCGAGGGCGGGCGTCGACAGGCCAAGGCCCAGGTAGAGGATCGCGTCCGGCCGGGCCGCGAGCAGGGCATCGGCCTGGGCTCCGGCTTCCTGCGCTTCGGGAAACAGCTGGACCGTTGCCACTTCGTCCAGCCCGAGCAGTTCGGCCTCGGCCCGGAAGAACTCCAGGTAGCGGCGGCCCATCGTGGACCGGTCATGAGCCACCCCGATCCGTCTGCAGCCGAGGTCCGCGAAATGGCGTGCAATGAGGCCGCCCTCGTCCTCGTGGCTGCCGACCTGGAGGTGGAACATCCATTCGCTGCGCGCCCGGGCGGCTCCGGACCAGTTGATCATCGGCACGCGCAACTCGTCGGCCAGCGGGGTGGCGATCATCGCGTTGTCGCCGATGGCCGGCCCCACGATCATCAGCACCTCCTGCGCCGCAAGGTCGCGGATCGCGCGCTCGACCACGGCCGCCGTGGCGCTGGGCAGGCCCAGCCCCCAGGCCTTGCGAAATTCCACCGGGCGGTCGATCCGCCCGGCAGCGATCAGCAGGTCTACCTCGCGCCGCAGCCATGGTTCGAGATTGCTCGGCGAAGGGGCCGCATCGGCAAGGTCGCAATAGATGCCGACAAGGATGGGCGCTGCCATCTGGTTCTCTCCCGGGCTGGCCGCTCCGGCCTTGCAACATAGTGGGCAAGCCGGTGTCTCTATGCAACAGGATTGCGGAAGGCTCCGGAGAGCCTGTCCCACAGTGGCGTGATCCGGCATGGGATTCGGGGGCGCACGCCGGGTCGGACCGGGGCGCTCGGCAAGGGCCTGTCGCGATCCGCAAAGACGCTCGATCGGAGCAGGCCGGAATTATCCCCAGAACAGTGTCAACTTCGTCAACCTGGGTTGACCGACTCCGCTCACTGAATTGAACTCACGCCAAATTTCCGTCGCATCACGGTCGTGCAGGAAATTTATCGTTCCCCCCTTGTTCTCATGGAACAAAGCGGATACACAAATGCCAC
>DASTGC010000051.1:0-2280 GCA_035719485.1 Novosphingobium sp. | reverse complement strand
GTCGCCATAGCGCTCAGCCACGATCCGACCGTCGATCTCCAGCACCAGCGCCCGCGTTTCGCCAGCCCCGGGATCGGTGAACAGGTCATCGATCGCCCGGGCGAGCGGTTCGCGCGGAACGCCGGCCCGGTCCTTCACCGCTGCCAGTGCTGCCGGGGCCAGCGGCGCAGGAGCCCTGTCGCTGCTGCCGCAGGCCGAAAGCAGCGCCAGTGGAGCTAGCGTGAAGATGCTGCGGATGAACGGGCGGCGGCGTGTCGACATGGGCGGGGCGGTCATGCGAAGAACCGCGCCCGATGGCAACTCCCCCGCCCGCTTCCTCCACCGCCGCCGCGCCGCGCCGGCGTGGCCGCCGCCCCCTGCTGCTGCGGCTCGCTTGGCTGACACTGCTCGCGCTGATCATGGTCCTCGTGTTCTACGGCCATGCCCTCGCCAGCTACGCGCGCACCGGATCGGCCTACGGGGCGCGGATCGGTTGTTCGTGCCACTTCATCGAAGGGCGCCCGCTCGGCTCCTGCCGCAGGGACTTCGAATCTGGCATGGCGCTGGTCACCCTCCACGAAGATGTCCAGGCGCGCAGCGTCACCGCCCGCTTTGCCCTGGCTTACCCGCAGACCGCCACTTTCCAGGAAGGCGCGGGATGCCAGCTGGAGCCCTGGCGCGGCAACTAGGCGGGTTCGCTCGCACCGATCCAGCCGCCGCCGACGATCCTGTCGCCCGCATAGATCACCGCCGCCTGTCCCGGCGCCACGCCGTATTCGGGCATGGCGAACCTGAGCCGCGTCGTGGCGCCGTTGCCAAGTGGACCGTCGAGAGTAACCGGCACGGGCTTGGCCAGCGAACGCACCTTGGCGGCAAGCGGGCCTGTCGGCAGCGGGCCGATGCGATTGGTCTCGATCACGCTCGCCGCCGCCACCGCGAGGAGCCGCCGCGGCCCGACGATCACCCGGCGCGATGGCGCATCGATCCCGGTAACGTAGAGCGGCTCGGGCTGCCCCCCGATCTCGAGCCCCCGCCGCTGGCCGACGGTATAGTGAACCACCCCGGCGTGACGACCAAGCACGGCCCCGGTCTCGGCATGGACGATCTCGCCCGCCGCCGCGCCGTCGGGCCGCAGCGACTTGACTACGCGTGCATAGTCACCGTCGGGGACGAAGCAGATATCCTGGCTGTCAGGCTTGGCCGCGACCCGCAGGCCCGCTTCGGCAGCCAGCTCACGCACGGCACTCTTGGGCAGTCCCCCAAGCGGGAAGCGCAGGTATTCAAGCTGGGCGTCGGTTGTCGCGTAGAGGAAATAGCTCTGGTCGCGCGCGGGATCGGCGGCCCGGTGCAGTTCGGGTCCGGCGGGACCAGGCACGCGTTTCACGTAGTGCCCGGTTGCCAGGCAGTCCGCCCCGAGCTCGCGGGCCATCTGGAGCAGGTCGGTGAATTTGGGCCCCATATTGCAGCGGATGCAGGGGATCGGTGTGCGGCCGGCGAGGTAATCTTCCGCGAAGCGCTCGACCACTTCCTCGCGAAAGCTGCTCTCGTGATCGAACACGTAATGGGCGATCCCCAACCGGTCGGCCACGGCGCGGGCGTCACGGATGTCGTCGCCCGCACAGCAGGCGCCCTTGCGTCCGCTGGCCGCCCCGTGATCATAGAGCTGCAGCGTGATGCCGATCGCCTCCGCCCCGCTGCGCGCGGCCAGGGCGGCGACAACCGAGCTGTCCACTCCGCCCGACATCGCGACGACGATCCGCCGCCCGGCCAGCGTTCCGTCGGCTGCGGGTGGCAGCTGGAACAGCGCGGCAGGATCGGCGGCGTTAAGCGTGTTGGTGCAGGGATTCGGGTCCGCTTCCATGAGCCGCCCCATACACGCGGCGGGTTGAATCGCCAAAATCCGGGCTCCTGCAATACGTTAATCATTCTATCCGCGGGGTAAAACCCGCGTTTACCGTCCCTTGACCAACCCGGGCGTAAGACCGCCGTCATGCAGATGGGATTCGACTTCCAGGATGGGTCGCAGGGCTCGAATCCGCTTGGCCAGACCGGCGTCTTCGCCGGCTCGTGGGCCTTGCGTGGCGGAACGGCAGCGGACGGGTTTGCGCCCGACCGGCGCCCTTCTGCGCCTGACTGGGCCGGACTGATGGCGCGCTTCGCGGCAATCCATGCGCTCCGGCGCAGTTTCGAATCGCCTCCTGCTGTCGCCATGCCGGGGGGGAGCTTCCAGGCGGCCAGCGAAGCGGTACTCGCTTCGACGCGCGGACAGGGTCAGGTCGTTAACCGTCTTTGTTCGGGCAA
>DASTGC010000050.1:0-5821 GCA_035719485.1 Novosphingobium sp. | reverse complement strand
GGCGTGCTCGTCCTGCATGCGCACCCAATTGCGGATGGCCCCGAGGTAATTGCCGAGGTGGAGGTTGCCGGTGGGCTGGATGCCGGAAACGATGCGCATGAAATCGAACTCTTACGTGGGTTGGCGGCGACGCCGCAGGAGCAGGGCAATGTCGTCCTTCGAAAAGGCGCCCATCACCAGGGTGGCGAGCCCATAGACGACCATTCCGGCCGAGACCAGCACCGCCAGCGCAGCGAAGCGCACCGGCCAGGCGCCGTGTACATAGGGCATCAGCAGGGCCTGCCCGAACCACAGCATCACGCCCATCGCCAGGGCCGCCAGCAACAGGCGCGGGGCGCGACGCCGGAGCCGCCGGTCGGCCACGAAATGGCCGCGGGCAACCAGCGTCCGGTAGAGCATGGCGACGTTGACCGTGGAGGCAATCGCGGTCGCCAGCGGGGGTCCCATGTGCTGGAGGGGAAGGATCAGGAGCAGGTTGCCGATAAGGTTCACGACCATGGAGATCGTGGCATAGCGGACCGGCGTCCTGGTATCCTGGCGCGCATAGAACCCCGGGGTGAGCACCTTGACGAGGATGTAGCTGGGCAGGCCGATCGAAAAGGCGGCAAGGGCCTGGGCGGTGAAGTGCGTGTCCTGCGCGGTGTAGCGGCCATAGCCGAACAGCGCGGCGGCGATCGGCTCGCCCGCCACGACCAGCGCGACGGTGGCCGGCAGGGTCAGCAGCAGGGCCAGTTCAAGGCCGCGGTTCTGCGTTTCCATTGCTGCCTGCTCCTCGCCGCCGCCAAGCTGGCGCGAGATCGTGGGCAGGAGGACGGTGCCGAGGCCGATCCCGATCAGGCCTAGCGGCAGCTGGTTCAGCCGGTCGGCCATGTAGATGTAGGTGACGGAGCCGTGGGCCAGCAGCGAGGCGGCCAGCGCGGTGGAAATGACGAGGTTGATCTGCACCGCCCCGGCGCCTGCCGCCGCGGGCCAGATCAGCGTCAGCAGCCGCTTGACCTCCGGCGTCATCTGCGGGCGACGCAGCCTGAGGCTGACCCCGTTGCGCTTGCAGGCCGCCGCCAGCCAGACCAGTTGCAACAGCCCCGACACGGACACTGCAACGGCTTGGTTGCGCGCCGTCGCCAGCGGGTCGCTGGTGTGGAACAACAGGAGCGCGGTGATCAGCGTGAAGTTGAGCAGGATCGGCGCGGCAGCATTCACCCAGAACTTGTGCAGCGAATTGAGAATGCCGCCGAACAACGAGACCAGACTGATCAGCATCAGGTAGGGAATCGTGTAGCGCGACAGTTCGACCGCAAAGGCGAATTGCTCGTGGCTGACTCCGTTGAACTTGCCGGACAGGGCGAAGGTCACCGGCCAGGCAAAGATTTCCAGCAGCACCGTCATCACCAGCAGGACCGGCAGCAGGACGGCAAGCGCGCACTCGGCAAAGTCCAGCCCATCGCGCAGGCCCCTCCCCTCCGGGTTGGCCACCTTCTGGTTGAACATCGGAATGAACGCGCTGGCGAAGGCTCCTTCGGCAAACAGCGCGCGGAACATGTTGGGCAGGCGGAAGGCGACGAGGAAGGCGTCAGAGGCGAAACTCGCCCCGATGAACCGCGCAAACAGGCTGTCGCGCACCAGGCCGAGCACGCGGCTCAACAGGGTGAGCCCGCCGATGGTACCGGTGGCCTTGACGAGGTTCATGTTAGTGCCCCTAGGTCCGCCCCGCCTGAGCCTGGCGAAGACCCAAACGCTCCGCGCGGTACTTCGACAAGCTCAGCACGAGCGGCAAGGGGTGTCGAGCCGCTCAGGCGTTGCCGGCCGGCTCGCCCGTGGTCTGCTGGGCCTGGGCAAGCTGCTGGAGGTAGAGCCCGTTGAAGTCGATCGGCTCGAGCATGACCGGCGGGTAGCCGGCATCACGGACGGCATCGGCGAGGATGCGGCGGGCGAAGGGGAACAGGATGCGCGGCGCCTCGCCATAGATGAAGGCGTGTTCCTGCTCGGGGGCGAGGCCGCGCATGCCGATAAGGCCGCAGTAGGCCAGCTCGATCATGTAGGCCACGCCGGCCTCGGCCTTGGCGTTCATCGTGATCTTGAGTTCGACCTCGTGGATCTCGCTGTCGACCGGGGTCGCCTGGATGTTGAACTGGACATCGAGCTGCGGCGCGTCCTGCCACTGGTAGGAGGCCGGTGCGTTCGGGTTTTCGACCGACAGATCCTTGGTATATTGCGAGATGATCCCCGCCGCCGGGCCTGTATCCTGGCCGTTGGGGGCCGGGCTGTCGAGCTTGAGGTCGGAAATGACGTTGCCTTCATCGGCCATGAGCTTGCTTCCTGAACTGGATCTGCGGAATGTTTCAGCCGGCGCGCCTAGCAGGGATTGGCCGGGGCGGGAAGGGTTCGGGACATACCCCAACGCCGATCAGGCTCCGAAACGTGCGCGCCCGCCGCGGCCGATTTCAACCGATCCCGCGCTCCGCTCGTCTCGCCTCGCCGTGAAAATTGCACATAGGCGGCGATCATGCGTTGTTCATTTGTCAAGCTTACCTATCTGAGGCACAGTGAGTCCCTCGCGGGTCCGCCGAAACGCGGCGCCCGTCAGCGCAACGAAAGCACCACGACGTGACCGTTGAAGTCGTCATCCTGGCCCTGATCGCAGCCTTCCTTGGCCTGCGCCTCTATTCCGTGCTCGGCCGCAGGGCGGAGCACGAAGAGGAAACGATCCAGGGGCGGATCGACGCGAGTGGTGCTTCGGCTCCCCGCCCGGTTGGGCTGCCGCTTCGGGATGCCACCCAGTTGCGCCCCGCCCAGCCGGTGCGGCGCGAGCTGCCGGGCGTGCTGCCCGTGGCCGAACGGGGCCTGCGTGATATCGCCGCGGCCGATCGCCGGTTCGATGCGCTGGTCTTCCTCCAGGGCGCGCGCGGCGCCTATCGCCTGATCCTCGAAGCCTTCTGGAAGGGTGACAAGGAGCAGCTGGCCCACCTGTGCGACCGCGATGTCTACCAGGGCTTCGACCAGGCCATAGCGGCGCGCGATGCCGCCGGCGAGGTGCTCGACAATCGTCTGGTGCGGATCGAGGATGCCACTATCGTCGATGCCGTTCTCCAGGGTTCACTCGCCCGGATCACCGTCCGCTTCACCGCTGATGTCGCCGCGGTGACCCGCGATGCCTCCGGCACGGTCGTCGCGGGATCGCTGGATGACGCGATCGAAGCGCGCGACCTGTGGACCTTCAGCCGCGACGTTGCCGCCGCCAGCCCGGACTGGCTGCTCGACGAGACCGACGAAGCCTGAGCCGACCAATGCGGGGGGGATGGCGGCAGGGGCAGAACGGCCGCTCGGGGCTGCTGCTTGGCATCGCCGGATCACTGCTTCTTTCCGCCTGCACCATCATCCCGCCGGCCGCTCCACCCGGTGGCAAGCCGTTGCCCACACCGTCGGCCCCCGCGCCCAGCGTTCCGCCGCCTTCGCCCACCGCGCTGCAGACCGGGGTCGTGCCCGGCCCGGCGGTTGCCAGCCTGCCGCTTTCCGGTGTGCGGGCCGGGGCCGCGCTGCGCTCGTTTGTGGAAAGTTGCCGGGCCCTGCTGGTCCGCGACGATCCGAGTGGGCTGACCCGCGCGGCGGACTGGAAGCCCGCCTGCACCGCGGCCGCGACCTGGCCGGCGAACGATGCCACCGGATTTTTCGCCAGCAATTTCGAAACCGCTCGCGTGGGGGATGGCCAGGCCTATGTGACCGGCTATTACGAGCCTGAGATCGCCGGCTCGCGCGTGCAGCAGCCGGGTTTTGCCGTGCCGGTCTATCGCCTCCCGCCCGATCTCGTCCGCGCCTGGCCGTTCGAGACGCCGTTCGACCAGCGCGTCGGCCAGCCGCCGTTGGGCCGGTTCGATGCCAACGGGCGGTTCGTCGCTTATTATGACCGCGCACAGATCGAGGATGGGGTGCTCGCCGGCAAGGGGCTCGAACTGGCCTGGGCGGCCGATCCGATCGAGCTGTTCTTCCTCGAGATCCAGGGGTCGGGGCGGCTGATTGCGCCCGATGGCAGCGTGATGCGGATCGGCTATGCAGGGCAGAACGGCCTGCCCTATACCGGTATCGGCCAGGTCATGCGCGATCGCGGGCTGATCGGGACCGGGCCGGGACAGTACTCCGGATCGATGCAGGGGATCATGGCCTATCTCAGGGAACATCCGGAGGACGGCCGTGCGCTGATGCGCTCCAACAAGTCGGTCGTGTTCTTCCGCGAGATCACCGGTGACGGCCCGATCGGGGCACTTGGCGTGCCGGTGCGGCCGCAGACCAGCCTTGCCGCCGATCCGCGCATGGTCCCGCTTGGCGCGCCGATCTGGCTGGCGACCGACCGGACGGAAACCACCGGCCTGTGGATCGCCCAGGACACCGGCGGGGCAATCAAGGGCGCCAACCGGTTCGATTCATTCTGGGGCGCCGGGCCGACCGCGCGATCAATCGCCGGCGGTATGAGCGCCAAGGGCGATGCCTTGGTGCTGGTGCCGGTGGGGACCCTGGCGCGGCTGGCCGGGACGGGCGCTGCCGCCGCCGCGCGCAAATGAGCAAGCCCCCGCGCGGGCTGACGCCCGAGGAAGCGGAACTGTGGGCCAAGGTGGCCGCAACGGTGAAGCCGTTGCAAACTCTTCCGCAAGGCGGCGAAGCGGAGCATTCACTGGCTGATGGGGGGGCGCCCGCCACAATCGCGACGCCAGCGCCCAAGGTCCGTGGCCGCGTGCCGCCACCCCTGCCGCCGGCACCTCCGCGCCAGCCCGCGCCCCGTGCGCTCGATCGCCACGGCCTCGATTCCAGGTGGGACCGCAAGCTCGCCAAGGCCGCGATCGCGCCCGATTTCACCCTCGACCTTCACGGCCACACCCTCGACAGCGCCCACGCGCGTCTTGACCATGGCCTGACGCAGGCGGTGAGCATGGGCGCCCGGCTGGTCCTGCTGATCACGGGCCGTCCGCGCCCGTCGGACGACTATGCCTCACGTGGCGAGCGGCGGGGCGCGATCCGGGCCAAGGTTCTCGACTGGCTGGCGGCCGGCCCTCACGCCAGCCGCATCGCCGCCGTCCGCCCTGCCCATCCGAAGCATGGCGGGGCAGGGGCGGTCTACATCGTGCTCAGGCGGGAGCGGTGAGGAGCCTTCTTCCCCCTCGATGGCGAGAATGGTGCAGCTTGCGTGCGTGCCCTCTAGCGCAGCCTGGCGGAGTGTGAGGCAGCGGTCGAACACTGCGCCTGTCACCTCATCCAACGGCCACGAACCATTTTCCTACATCACCCCGACCTGTCATGGTCCCACCGCGGTCGCTGCACCGCGCGCTCTTTGACAGGCCAGACCGGAAAATTCGCCGGACAAGTGTCACCCATGCACTTGTCCGGTCAAGTCACGGAAAAGCCCGAATAATCACCCTGAAATGGCAGGGTGACACGGTGTCACCCGTGTCACCCATGCACTAACCGTTCGTCAAGCGGCCTCGCTGACGGCTTCCTCGGCCGGCAGGCGGATCAGGTAGTCGAAGGCAGACAGCGCCGCCGTCGCTCCGGCGCCCAGCGCGATGACGATCTGCTTGTAAGGGACGGTCGTCGCATCGCCCGCCGCGAAAATGCCCGGGATCGAGGTCTCGCCGCGCTGGTCGATCTCTATCTCGCCGCGCGGGGAGAGGGCGATGGAGCCCTTCAGCCATTCGGTATTCGGCACCAGCCCGATTTGGACGAAGATGCCCTCGAGCTCGACCATGTGGACCTGCTTGCTGGTGCGGTCCTCGTAAGTCAGGCCGGTGACCTTGCTGCCGTCGCCCAGCACCTCGGTGGTGAGCGCCGAGACAAT
>DASTGC010000049.1:0-7082 GCA_035719485.1 Novosphingobium sp. | reverse complement strand
ATGAAGACCGCGTTCTCTCCCAACCAGCTCGCCGACCCGGAATTCGCCGCCAGCCGGGCGGCGCTGCGCAAGTGCGTCCATTGCGGTTTCTGCACCGCCACCTGCCCCACTTTCGTTCTACTCGGCGACGAGCGCGACAGCCCGCGCGGGCGCATCTACCTGATCAAGGCCATGCTCGAGGGCGGCCGCGCGCCGAGCGAGTCGGAGGTGCGCCACGTCGATCGCTGCCTGTCGTGCCTCTCGTGCATGACCACCTGCCCGTCGGGCGTGAACTACATGCACCTGGTCGACCACGCGCGGGCTTATATCGAGGAGCATTACGAGCGACCGCTGGCCCAGCGGCTGTTCCGCCGCCTGCTTGCCGCCATCCTGCCCTATCCGGAGCGGTTCCGGCTGGCCCTGCTGTTCGCCCGGCTGGGCAAGCCGTTCAGGGGCTTGCTGCGCCAGGTGCAAAGCCTGAAGCCGCTGGCAGCGATGCTGGAGCTCGCCCCGGCCTCGATCCCCGACACGGTGCCCGCCCAGTCGACGCGGCTCGCCGCGCCGCAGGGACGGGTGGCGCTGCTGCAGGGCTGCGCCGAGCCGGTGCTGCGGCCGGAGTTTCGCGCGGCGGCGGTGCGGCTGCTCAACCGGTGCGGGCGCGACGTGATCTTTGCCCCGGGCGAGGGGTGCTGCGGCGCGCTGGTCCACCACATGGGCCGGGAAGACGATGCGCTTGATGCCGCCCGCCGCAATGTCGATGCCTGGACCGCGGAGATCGAGGGCGCGGGGCTTGACGCGATCATCGTCACCGCCTCGGGCTGTGGCACGACGATCAAGGATTATGGCTTCATGCTGCGGGCCGATCCGGCCTATGCGGAGAAAGCTGCCCGGGTGAGCGCGCTGGCGATGGACATCACCGAATATCTCGCCCGGATCGACCTGCCGCCGGCCAGCCCGCGCGGGCTGGCCGTGGCCTACCACCCGGCCTGTTCGCTCCAGCACGGCCAGAAGGTGACCGAGGCGCCCAAGCGCCTGCTGGCGGCAGCGGGCTATACGGTCAGCACGCCATCCGAGGCGCATCTGTGCTGCGGCTCGGCCGGGACCTACAACATCCTCCAGCCCGACATTGCCGACCAGCTCGGCGAGCGCAAGGGCCGGGCGATCGATGCCCTTGGCGCCGACGTGGTCGCCACCGGCAACATCGGCTGCGCCACCCAGATCGCGCGGTTCTCGGGCCTTCCGGTCGTCCACACGGTGGAACTGCTGGACTGGGCCACGGGCGGGCCGCGGCCGCACGCACTTTCATCCCATTCGCAGGAGTAACCAAAATGGCAGACATTTCGCTCGAACAGGCCCAGGCAATCGTGGCCGCAACCCTCAAGGAAGGCCGCGCGCTGGGGCTCAAGCCGCTCACCGTCGCGGTGCTTGACGCCGGCGGCCATTTGATCGCCCTTGCACGTGAGGACAATTCCTCCAACCTGCGTCCACAGATCGCCATTGCCAAGGCCTCGGGCGCGCTGGCGCTCGGCGTTTCCTCGCGGGTCATCGGCGAAATGGCGATCGACCGGCCGACGTTCGTCAACGCCGCGGCAGGCCTCAATCCGGCCGGGATCGTGCCGGCCGCGGGCGGCGTGCTGATCGAGCGCGACGGCCGCGTGATCGGGGCCGTTGGCGTGACCGGCGACCTCAGCGACAATGACGAGAAGTGTGCCCTGGCAGGTCTCGGCGTCCTCTGAACCGCAATCGCGAGACGCCCGCGACAGGGCAGGGCGAGCCCCGGCGACCTCCGTGCAGGCCATGGCCTGATTGCAATCCGGACGAAAGGAACATCACATGGCAGCAACTTACGTGGCCCCTGGTCGGGGCATCGACCCCGCCAAATACCCCGAAACGCTCCGGCTGGACCTGACCGACAACGTCCTCACCATCACGCTCAACAATCCGGCGATGCGCAACGCGGTAATCCCGGAGATGGACGAGGCCCTGACCCGCGTATTCTGGGATGCCGATGCCGATCCGGAGGTGCGCGTGGTGGTGCTTGCCGCCGAGGGCAAGTCGTTCTGCGCCGGTGGCGATATCGGCGCCATGCTGGCCGGCATCGAGGATGTGAACAACTTCATCGCGGGCTGCCGCAACGGCAAGCGGTTCCTCCAGGCGATGCTGGATTGCGACAAGCCGATCGTCTCGCGGGTCCAGGGCGATGCCATCGGCCTGGGCTGCACCCTCGCCCTGTTCGCCGATATCGTGGTGGCCTCCGAAAATGCCCGGTTCGGCGACCCGCACGTCAACGTTGGCCTGGTTGCCGGTGATGGCGGCGCCATCATCTGGCCCAAGAACGTGGGCTACGCCGCGGCGAAGTACTTCCTGCTTACCGGTGATCTGATCAGCGCGAGCGAGGCGAAGTCAATGGGCCTGATCGCCAAGGTCACCAGCCAAGAGGACCTCGACTCCGAGGTAACGCGCCTGGTAGACAAGCTCAACAATGGCTCCCAGCGGGCGATCTCCTTCACCAAGCATGTGCTCAACATCGGCCTGCGGCAACTGTTCGCGTCGGCGGTCGATGCGGGCTTCGCGACGGAAACGCTGTCAAGCCAGCTGCCCGATCATCGCGAAGCGGCAGAAGCATTCATGAACAAGCGCAAGCCCAATTTCCGCAAGTGACCGTTGGGGTAGGCCGCCCTGGCGGCCGGCCTCTTGCGCTTTCACCGTTTGCTCACGCTTGCCCGCTAAACCGGGGGGCATGACCACGCCCCGCCTGCCTGGCCAACGCCCCCCGAGCGACGTCTCGGCCGCCACCGGCCTTGCCGGGCTGGCCGGCCTGTTTGCCTGGCTGGCGTTTTGCCGGGCCTGGCCGGGCATTGCCTTCCACCTCGGCCTTGCCACCCGGCTCGAGCCGCTCTCCGGGCCCCACGCAGCCCTGGCCGCAGTCGCCTGCTCGGGCACGGCGATGGTGCTGTGGTCGGTCCTGGTCGACAAGGTGCATCTCAGGCCCTCCACCGGGATCGACTGGCGCAATCCCCGCCCGCTCGACGAAATTGTCGACGTGTCGATCACCAAGATCGCCGGGCTGTGGGCGACCTGGGCGGTGATCGGCTTCGCCTACTGTCTTGGGCGGTGGTACTGGCAGGGGCAATATCTCTTCGCCATGGACGTGCTTGGCGTGGCGGCCCTGCCGCTGTTCGTGCTGTCGGTCCCCTATGTGCTCTGGCTTGACCGGGTCCTCGTCAACCCGCGCGACGGCGCCTGGCACTTTGGCGCCATGGTGATCGGGCGCGAGGCATGGGACGCGGAGCAGGTGAAGATCCACTGGCGGGCATGGACGGTGAAGGGGTTCTTCTGCGCCTTCATGATCTCGATCCTGCCGCCCGGCTGGGCCGCGCTGACCACGCTGGACCTCTCCGGGGCCATGGCCGACCCCTTTGCCATGACCCGCTGGCTGACGGAACTGCTGTTCCTGATCGACGTGCAGATCGCCATGGTCGGCTACCTGCTGACCCTGAAGCCGCTCGACGCCCACATCCGCAGCGCCAATCCCCACCTTGCGGGCTGGGTCGCCGCGCTGATCTGCTATCCGCCGTTCATCCTCATGGGCAACGGCAGCCCGCTGGATTATCACTACGGCACCTCGGACTGGACGCTGTGGCTGGCCGGCTGGCCGGCGCCGCTGCTCTGGGCCTGGGGCGCCATGCTGGTAGCGCTCACCGCGGTCTATGCCTGGGCGACGGTGGCCTTCGGCCTGCGGTTTTCCAACCTGACCTATCGCGGCGTGCTGACCAATGGGCCCTATGCCTGGACGCGGCACCCGGCCTATCTCTCCAAGAACCTGTTCTGGTGGCTTTCCACCCTGCCGTTCCTCGTCACCACCCACAACGTCAACGATGCGGTGCGCAACACGGCGATCATGGCCCTGGTCAGCGCGGTCTACTACTGGCGGGCGAAGACCGAGGAAACCCACCTGCTGGCCGAGGACGCGAAATACCGCGAATACCACGCCTGGATGGAACAGGGGCCAACGCTGACGCGGGCGCTGGGCCGGATGCTTGGCCGGATGTTGGGGGGCGTTAGACGCAGGCCGGTGTTGCAGGCGGCGGAGTAGCGGCATTTCTCCCTCCCTCGATGAGGAGGGGCCACTTTCAGAAATGCTCGTCGTAGACCCGCGAGAGATCGCCGGCCCAGGGGCCGTGATACTTGTCGAGCAGGACCTGCGCCGGGACCTTGCCGGTCGCCACCACATCGTCCAGCGGGCCGAGGAAGCCGCTTTCGTTGTCGCCGATCTCGTTCAGCATGCCGCGGGCGTTTAGGCCGGAGCGGGCGATTTCGAGCACTTCGCCGGCGATGTCGCGCAGGGTGCCGCCGCCTTTTCCGTTGGTGGTGGGCAGCGGCGCGTCCAGCCCCAGCTTCGGCACCGCATTGCGCAGCGCCTCGCGCCCGGCCATGTCCCAGTGCCTGACGAGGTCCCAGGCGGCATCGAGCGCGGTTTGATCATAGAGCAGGCCGACCCATAGCGCGGGGAGCGCGCAAATGCGGCTCCACGGGCCGCCATCGGCACCGCGCATCTCGAGGAACGACTTGAGCCGCACTTCGGGGAAGGCGGTGGAGAGATGGTCCACCCAGTCCGATTCCAGCGGCTTTTCGCCTGGCAGGGCGGGCAGCCTGCCCTCGAGGAAATCGCGGAACGACTGCCCGGCGGCGTCGATGTACTTCCCGTCGCGGAAGACGAAGTACATCGGCACGTCGAGCATGTAGTCGACATAGCGCTCGTAACCGAAGCCGTCCTCGAACACGAAGGGGAGCATGCCGGTGCGGGCCGGGTCGGTGTCGGACCAGATGTGGCTGCGGTAGGAGAGGAAGCCGTTGGGCTTACCTTCGGTGAACGGCGAATTGGCGAAGAGCGCGGTGGCGAGCGGCTGGAGGGCGAGGGAGGTGCGGAATTTCTGCACCATGTCGGCCTCGGAGCCGTAGTCGAGGTTCACCTGGATCGTGCAGGTGCGCAGCATCATGTCGAGCCCCATGGTGCCGACGCGGGGCATGTGGCGTAGCATGATGTCGTAGCGGCCCTTGGGCATGACCGGCAGTTCGTCGCGGCGCTTGTCGGGCCACATGCCGAGACCGAGATAGGCCAGCCCCAGCTTGTCGCCGATCTGCTTGACCTGCTTGAGGTGGCGGCCGGTTTCGGCGCAGGTCTGATGCAGGTTTTCGAGCGGCGCGCCGGACAACTCGAGCTGGCCGGCGGGCTCGAGGCTCACCGTGCCGTCGGCGCCGCCCATGGCGATGACCCGCCTGTTACCAGTTGGCCCGTTCTCCTCGATCGGCTCCCAGCCGAATTCGCGCAGCGAGAGCAGGAGATCGCGGATGCCGCCGGGCTCGTCATAGGATGGCGCGCGGAAATCGGCGGTGCGATAGACCAGCTTTTCGTGCTCGGTGCCGATGCGCCAGCGTTCGCGGGGCTTTTCCCCCGCCGCCATCGGGGCGACCAGCTGGTCACGGGATTCGATCACCGGATCGAGCTTGTCGGAGGCCTGTCGCGTTGACATGGCGCGCCGATTAGGCGGGCCGTTCGGATTGCGCCACAACTATTTCCAGT
Organism: Novosphingobium sp.; assembly: GCA_035719485.1. Classification (GTDB taxonomy): domain Bacteria; phylum Pseudomonadota; class Alphaproteobacteria; order Sphingomonadales; family Sphingomonadaceae; genus Novosphingobium. The sequence goes on along the minus strand of DASTGC010000049.1, from coordinate 1,519 downwards.
CACCCGCTGCGGCCATCCAAACGGCGATGCCGGCAATGGCCGCGGTCTCGCCGCGCAGGATGCGCGGGCCGAGCGAGATGGGGCGGGCTTCGGGGAGGGCACGAATGGCCGCGCGCTCCGCATCGTCGAACCCGCCTTCCGGGCCGGTCAACAGCGCGGCGGGGCCGGTGTGTGCGGCAAAGGCCTGGTGTGCGGGCTCGCCACCCTGCTCGTCGGCGAAGAACAGGGTGCGGTGGGGGTTCCAGTCCCTGAGCAGGACCTCCAGCTTCACCGCCAGCTCCAGCTCGGGCAGGGCGGTGCGGGCGCATTGTTCGGCCGCTTCGATCACGATGGTCCGCGCCCGATCGCCGTTGAGCTTGTCGGCGACGCAGCGGCGGGTGATCACCGGCTGGATTTTTGCCGCGCCCAGTTCGGTGGCCTTCTCCAGCACCGTATCGAACCGATCCTTCTTCAGCAGGGCCGGAAGGAGCCAGAAATCGGGCACGTGCTCGCGCGGGCGGGAATGCACCTCGGGCACGACGACGACCTCGCGCTTGCCGGCGTCGGTCACGCGGCAGGCCCATTCGCCGGTGAGGTCGTCGCACAGGATCACGGCATCGCCCGCGCCGACCCGCATCACCCGCGCGAGGTAATGCGCCTGCGCGCCTTCGATCAGCACCGGCACGCCGGCAGTCAGCGGCACGTGGACGAACAGGCGGGGGGCGGAGCGGGGCGGCCAAGCCGGGGTCATCGGGTGGTGCTGGGCAGTCATGGGCCAAGTCTAGCCGATGGCGCGCCGGGCGGCTATGCCGCCAGCCATGTCTGCCGAAATCGTCCCCGACACCCAGCATCGCGGCCTGGTCGCGCGCCTGCCGCAGGTGCCGCGCGACCTGGCCCAGCTGGCGCGGTTTGACCGGCCGATCGGCTGGTGGCTGCTGTTCTGGCCCTGCGCCTGGGGGGTGCTGCTGGCGGGCGGAGCGGCGCGGTGGGACCTCGTGCTGTGGCTGCTACTCGGCGCGATTGCGATGCGCGGGGCGGGGTGCGTCTACAATGACCTGGTCGATGCCGATCTTGACCGGCAGGTGGCGCGCACCGCCGCGCGACCGGTCGCAAGCGGACGAATATCGGCGAAGCTTGCCTGGGCATGGCTGCTTCTGCTGTGTTGCATTGGCCTTGCAGTGCTGTTGCAGTTGCGCCTCGCCGCGCAGCTCGTGGCGCTCGCCTCGATACTGCCGGTGGCGGCTTATCCGTTCATGAAGCGCATCACCTGGTGGCCGCAGGCCTGGCTCGGGCTGGTCTTCTCGTGGGGGGCGCTGGTCGGGTGGGTCGAGGTGCGGGGCGATTACCTTGCTGTCCTGGCGTGCCTTTATGCCGGATCGATCTGCTGGGTGATCGGGTATGATACGATCTACGCCCTGCAAGACCGCGAGGACGATGCGTTCGTCGGCATCCGATCCAGCGCGCGGGCGCTTGGCAGCCATGTGACTGGCGGCGTCGCGGGGTTCTACCTTGCGGCTATGCTGTTGTGGTCACTGGCGTT
>DASTGC010000048.1:0-2507 GCA_035719485.1 Novosphingobium sp. | reverse complement strand
ACGCCGAGGGCCTCGGCAGCACCGATGAGATCAGGCTCATGGGCCGCAAGGAAATCGAGAATGGCCGCGAGGACGGCCGCGTTGCCGACTCCGGAGCGCAGGGCATCGGGCGTAAGCCCGGTCAGCGCCAGCAACCGCCCGGCGCGGGCTTCATCCTGGACGAGCCAGCCGAGTGCACCGAGGGCAAGGGCATGCGGATCAGCCGGGGATGACGGTTCACGAAGAATTGTCAGGGACTTTCCGAGGGCATAGAGATCGCCCATCCAACGCAAGGTGGACGGCAGGACTGCAAGTGGCAAAGAGAATCCTCGTTGTCGAGGACAACGATCTCAACCGGAAGCTCTTCTGCGACGTTCTGAAGAGCCAGGGATTTGCCGTCGAGCCGGTTGGCGATGGCCGGCAGGCGCTGGAGCGGGCGCGCGAATTCGTCCCCAACCTGATTATCATGGATATCCAGCTGGCCGAGATCTCCGGACTGGAACTGATCGAGCAGGCCAAGGGCGACCCCTTGCTGCGATCGATCCCCGTGCTGGCGGTGACCGCCTATGCGGGCCGGGGCGACGAAGAGCGCATTCGCGATGCGGGAGCCGAGGGTTATCTGGCCAAGCCGGTCTCGATCGGGCCCTTCCTGGCCGCGACCCGCGCCCTGCTCGAAAAGGCGATTGCTTGACTTCGCCGCCTTGCGCCGCTTTGGCGCCGCCATGCCCGGCCGTGCGCCGGAACTGACAAACGGAGCCTGACATGGACCGCGCCGCCACCGCCGACCGGATTGCCGACCTGATCGCCCCATTCAACAAGAAGGGGATCGCGATCACCGAGGCCAGCACCTTTGCCGGCGACCTGGAGTTCGACAGCCTCACCGTCATGGATTTCGTCGCCGCGATCGAGGACGAATTCGACATCATCATCAGCATGAACCAGCAGGCCGAGATCGAGAATTACGGACAGCTGATCGACGCCGTGGTCAAGCTCAAGGGTTGATGCAAGCACATGACGGACCTGTTCAGCAAGTTCGACCCCCTGATCCAGCAGCGCGAGGGCCTGCTCGCCACAGGCGTAACCGATCCGTTCGGGCTGGTGATGGAAAAGGTGCTCTCGCCAACCGTCGCCATGTGCAACGGCCGCGAGACGATCCTTCTCGGCACCTACAATTACATGGGGATGACGTTCGATCCCGACGTCATCGCGGCCGGCAAGCAAGCGCTTGATGATTTCGGTTCGGGCACCACAGGCAGCCGCGTCCTCAACGGGACCTATGCCGGGCACAAGGCGGTCGAGGAAGCGCTGAAGGAATTCTATGGCATGGATCATGCCATGGTGTTCTCTACCGGCTACCAGGCGAACCTGGGGATCATCTCGACGATGGCCGGCAAGGGCGACTACATCGTGCTGGACATCGACAGCCACGCTTCCATCTGGGATGGCTGCAAGATGGGCGATGCCGAGGTGGTGCCATTCAAGCACAACGACCTCGATGCGATGGAGCGTCGGCTGCGACGCATTCCCGAAGGCGCGGGCAAACTGGTGGTGCTGGAGGGCGTCTATTCGATGCTCGGCGACATCGCGCCATTGAAGGAGATGATCGCCGTCGCCAAGGCGCATGGCGCGATGGTGCTCGTTGACGAGGCCCATTCGATGGGCTTCATCGGACCCAACGGGCGCGGCGTGGCCGAGGACCAGGGCTGCCTCGACGACGTCGATTTCGTGATCGGGACCTTCTCCAAGTCTGTCGGCACGGTCGGCGGCTTCTGCGTTTCCAACCATCCCAAGTTCGAGATCCTGCGGCTGGTCTGCCGGCCCTACGTGTTCACCGCGAGCCTGCCGCCGAGCGTGGTGGCGACGGCCGCGACCTCGATCCGCAAGCTGATGCATGGGGCAAACAAGCGTGCGCACCTGTGGGAGAACAGCCGGACCCTGCACAAGGGGCTGACCGACCTTGGCTTCGAGCTCGGCACCAAGGAGCCGCAGAGCGCAATCATCTCGGTAATCATGCCGGATCTGGAGCGCGGCGCAGCCATGTGGGAGGCCCTGCTCATGGAAGGTCTCTATGTGAATCTCGCGCGGCCTCCGGCGACTCCTGCGGGCATGACGCTGCTGCGCTGCTCACTCTGCGCCGAGCATTCGGCCGAGCAGGTGCAGACGATCATCGGCATGTTTAGCCGGGCCGGGAAGGCGGCGGGGATCCTGCCCGCCTGAGGCATCATTCGGCGCCGGCGGGGATCACCTTGAGCTGAAGCGGGGCGCCCCCGGCGGCGAGTGCCAGCAGGCGGTCGACATTGGGGTGCGCGCCGGGGCGGGCGCGGGCATCGGGCGTGTGTTCGGCGAAGAGGGTGAGCGCGTGCTCCGCCGCGGCGGCGTCGAGCGCGGGGAAGGCTGCAGCGAGATAGGCGTAGACCGCGAGCGAGCCCTGCTTGCCGGGCTGGTTCTCGATCGTGTCGACCAGATCGCCAGCCGCATCACGCAGTTCGACCCGGCTGAGCCCGGTGATCGGCGGGAGCAGCGCGAGG
>DASTGC010000047.1:0-7711 GCA_035719485.1 Novosphingobium sp. | reverse complement strand
TGGCCTGTGGCGCCACGTTCCCCACTGCCAACGCCAGCGCCTGGCGAAACAGCGGGTGATCGTCGGCAATCAGGATCGTTTCGATGGCACCCCCCGCGCGCTCTCCGCCACCGGGGCCGGCGCCCCTTCAGGCAGGGACGGCCGGCTGCGGGCGGTTGGCGATCAGATTATCGACCACGCTGGGATCGGCAAGGGTCGATGTGTCGCCCAGACTCGAAACGTCGTTTTCGGCGATCTTGCGCAGGATCCGGCGCATGATCTTGCCCGAGCGGGTCTTGGGCAGGCCGGGCGCGAACTGGATCACGTCGGGCGTGGCGATGGGGCCGATCTCGGTCCGGACCCACTGGACCAGCTCCTTGCGCAGCGCCTCGTCGGGCTCGACCTCGGCATTGGTGGTGACATAGGCATAGATGCCCTGCCCCTTGATGTCGTGAGGGTAACCCACCACCGCGGCCTCGGCCACCTTGGCGTGGGCGACCAGCGCGCTTTCCACCTCGGCCGTGCCCATGCGGTGGCCGGAAACGTTGATCACGTCATCCACCCGGCCGGTGATCCAGTAGTAGCCGTCCTGGTCGCGGCGGCAGCCGTCCCCGGTGAAGTACTTGCCCGGATAGGTGCTGAAATAGGTCTGGAAGAACCGGGCGTGATCACCATAAACGGTGCGCATCTGTCCGGGCCACGACTGGGTGATGCACAGGTTGCCCTCGGCCGCGCCCTCCAACACCGCACCTTCGGCATCGACCAGCTGCGGCACCACGCCGAACATCGGCTTCGACGCGGAGCCGGGCTTGAGATCGATCGCGCCGGGCAGCGGGGAAATCATCGCCCCGCCCGTCTCGGTCTGCCACCAGGTGTCGACGATCGGGCAGCGTTCCTCACCCACGACCCGCCAGTACCATTCCCAGGCTTCGGGGTTGATCGGCTCTCCCACCGAGCCGAGCAGGCGCAGGCTCGCGCGGCTGGTGCGCTTCACCCAATCGTCGCCTTCGCGCATCAGCGAGCGCAGCGCGGTCGGCGCACCGTAGAAGATATTGACCTGGTGGCGGTCGACGATCTGCCAGAACCGGCTGTGATCGGGATAGTTCGGAACGCCCTCGAACATGAGCACCGTCGCCCGGTTCGCCAGCGGGCCATAGACGACATAGGAATGGCCGGTGACCCAGCCGATATCGGCCGCGCACCAATAGACCTCGCCGGGGCGATAATCGAACACGTAATGATGGGTCATCGCTGCCCAGGTCAGGTAGCCGCCCGAAGTGTGCAGCACGCCCTTCGGCTTGCCGGTGGAACCCGAAGTGTAGAGGATAAACAGCGGGTCTTCCGCGCCCATTTCCTCCGGCGCGCAATCTGCCGAAACGGCCGCGCGCTCGTCCTGCCACCAATGGTCGCGCCCCCCCTTCATCTCCACCGCGTTGCCGACGTGGCGAACGACCAGGACGCTCTCCACCGAGGGGCAATGCGCCACGGCAGCATCCACGTTCGCCTTTAGCGGCACCTGCTTGCCCCCGCGCATGCCACCGTCCGCGGTGACGACCAGGCGGCTATCGCAATCCTGGATGCGTCCGGCCAACGCCTCTGGGCTGAACCCGCCGAATACCACCGAATGGATCGCCCCGATCCGCGCGCAGGCGAGCATGGCCACGGCCGCCTCGGGGATCATCGGCAGGTAGAGCGTGATGCGGTCGCCCTTCTGCGCGCCGAGCCGCTTGAACGCATTGGCCATGCGGCACACGTCCTCGTGCAGTTCGCGGTACGTGATCTTTCGCTGCTGCGCCGGGTCGTCTCCTTCCCAGATGATGGCCACGGTATCGCCGTGCTCGGCGAGGTGCCGGTCAAGGCAATTGGCCGAAACGTTGAGCGTGCCGTCGGCAAACCACTCGATCCCGAAATCGGCCTCATCGAATGAACAGCGGTTGAGCTTGGTCCAGGGCTTGATCCAGTCGATCCGCGCGGACTCCTCGCGCCAGAAAGCTTCGGGCCCGGCAATGGAACGGCGGTATTTCTCGGCATAGCCGGCAGCGTCGACATAGGCACGCGCAGCCCATTCGGGCGAAACGGGATGAACGGTCACGCAGGGATTCCTCTCAAGCTCTGCGTGAAACGCTAGCCCAAGCGCCGCCCGCACAGCAAGCACCGTTGAGCGCGCGCGTTCAGCATGAAGCACCGTTGCCGGGCGTCAGAGCGCGCGCGCCAACAGGGCGAGCGCGCCCCCTTCGACCGCGACTTCGTCGATGTCCCGGGCCAGGGCGCATTCGCCCACAGCCACGTCCAACCCGCCAACCGATATGCCGACCGAGCGCGGCAGCACCAGCAGCGGTGCGCCGCCATAGGCTGGCCGGAGCATCGACGAGGGCGGCCCGTCGATCCGATCCAGCCGGAACAGCGGCCCCTCGACCAGCGTCTCCTCGCCCCGTTCCGCCACCTTCCGGCGGCACTGGATGGCATAAGGCGCGCCCCGGGCAACGGCGACGCCCTCGTCGAGATGCAGTTCACGCGGGCGGCCATAATCATAGAGCCGATAGGTGATGTCCGAGTTCTGCTGGACCTCGATCAGGCTGATGCCGGCACCGATGGCATGGACAGTGCCGGCGGGAATGTAGAAAAAGTCCCCCGCTTCCACCGGATACCAGGTCATCAGGTGCTCGATTGAACCATCCTGAGCGGCCGCACGGATCGCCTCGGCATCGATCGGGGCGTTGAAGCCGATCCCGAGCCGCGCGCCGGGCTCCGCGTCAATCACCAGCCAGCATTCCTCCTTGCCCTGCCGCCCCGCGCCCATGGCCTCGGTCCGGGCATCGGAAGGGTGGACCTGGACCGACAGCGCCTCGCTGGTGAAGATGTATTTTACGAGCAGTCCCGGCAGCTGAGCCGGCGGCTCGAACCAGATCTCCCCGATCCGCTCGCCCCCCGCATCGAATGGCGGCGGCAGGCTGTCCCTGCCCCAGGGCTTGGCCACGCGCTTGGTGGGGAGAATGGGATTCACTGGTTCACGGCGCCCTGCAACTTGCCGACCTTCTGGGCCCCGGCCGCCGTCGTGACGAGAATGTCATTGCCGTCAACCACGATGACCACGTTTTCGAGACCGATGACGTTGACCCGCGGCCCATCGCTATCGACCAGAACGTTGCGGCAATCGACCAGTTCCGCCGGCCCGTGGACATGGTTGCCGTCCGCGTCGCGCGGTTCGGCGGCGAGCAGCCGCGCGGTGTGCAGCGCTTCCCAGTTGCCGATGTCCGACCAGCCCATGTCGGCGGGGACCATTGCCGCGCGATCGGTGTTCTCCATGACCGCATAATCGACGCTCTCGCTCTCGATCGCGGCGAATTCGGCGGCGCCCGGGTGGAACCGGCGATGGTCGCCATCACGCTCCTCCCGGCCCGCTGTCGCCGCCGCCCGGGCCGCCGCAGCGATCCGTGGCCGGTGCCGGTCCAGCTCACTGAGGAAGAAGCCTGCGCGAAAGGCAAAGATTCCGCCGTTCCAGGCATAGTCGCCCGAGGCGAGGAACTGCTCCGCCCTCTCGCGGTCGGGCTTCTCAATGAACTGCGCCACTTCGGCGCCCGGCCCTTCACCGATTGCCGCGCCCCGCCGCAAATAGCCGAACCCGGTCTCTGGCGTCTTCGCTTCTATCCCGAAGCTCACCAGCCAGTCCTGCGCCGCCAGGTCCGCCGCGGCCAGCGCGGCCCGGGTAAAGCTTTCGCAATCGGCGATATGGTGATCGCTCGGGCAGACCAGCATGATTGCGTCCTCCGGCAGCCGCAGCGCCGCGAGCGCGATCGCCGCCGCCGTGTTGCGGGCCTCTGGCTCGACGATCACCTCACCGCCCGTCACCGGCAGTTGCGCCTCAACATGCGCGAGGTGCTTGGCGCCCGTCACCACGATCGGCGGGGCGAACTGCGCCTGGTCGGCACACCGCAGCACGGTGGCCGCGAACAGGGTGTCCTCGCCGATCAGGGGCAGGAAAGGCTTGGGCTTGGTGGCCCGGCTGCGCGGCCACAGCCGCGTGCCGCTGCCGCCGCACAGGATGACGGGAGTGATCTTGTTCATGTTGCCAACCTTCATAGCCGCGCCGGCCTAGATCGCAATTGCGACCCTGTTAAGACCGAGCTCAAGTCACCGGGCTCAAGTCACCGGGCTCAAGCCATCAGCGCCAGCAGGTCGGCGATCCGGCAGGTGGCGAAGCCGACCGCGCTGTCGGAGATGCCGTATGGCACTAGCAGGCGATCGCCCACCGGCAGGACCCCGCAGGTATAAACGACATTGGGCACATAGCCCGAGCGATCGGCGTCCACCGCCGTGAGGATCGGCTCGCTCGTTCGCCCGATCACCCGCGACGGATCGTCGCGATCAAGCAGGGCCGCGCCCAGCGCATATTTGCGCATCGCACCGACGCCGTGAGTGATCACCAGCCAGCCGGCATAGGTCAGCACCGGGCTGCCGCAATTGCCGAGCTGGATGAACTCCCAGGGAAAGCGCGGCTCCAGCAGCAGCGTGCCTTCTTCGTCCCACTGTCCGAGATGATCGGAGCGCAGCAGGAACAGGTTCTTCCCGTCCTGCCGCCCCAGCATCATGTAGCGCCCGTCAACCTTCTCCGGAAACAGCGCCATGCCCTTGTTGCGCCCGGCATTGCCAAGAATGGGCTCCAGCTCGAACCGCTTGAAATCATGCGTACGCAGCAGTTCCGAGCGGATCGAGCTGCCCGAATAGGCCGTATAGGTCCCGATCCATTCGTAGGACCCGTCGTCGTGACGGAAGCGGACGAGGCGCAGGTCCTCCAGTCCGCCCCGCTGCTGCTCGGTGATCGGGAAGATCACCGTGTTGGACAGGCTGGAGTCCTCATGCCGATGGACCGATACCGCGCAGTCGACACAGGCGAGGTCCGCATTGTCGAGTTCAACTGCGGTCGCAAATGAGCTTTGCGGCCAGAGCGTGAAGCTGCCGTCTGCCTCGGCGATGCCCTCGCGGAAGGCGATCGAGCTGATGTGGCCCTCGCCCACCGCACGCAGGCTCATGACGAAGCGGCAGGCATCGTTCTGCATGCCCGACTGATCTGGATGCGGCACGATCGAGGGGTTCATCAGCGCCGCCGCGGCATAGGTATATTCGTGGCAGAAATAGGCCCCGATCAGCCGCTTGCGCGAACGTGAAAAGCGCGCCGGATCCAGCCGGAGCACATCCTCGACCTCGCGATAGCGCTGGTCGAACATGGCTTCCGTCTGCCAGTGTCGCTCCTTGAAGTCGGCCAGCACGCGCCGGTATTCGGCACTGGCAGCCCGCTCAGATAATCCGGCGATATCCTCCACCAGCCGCATGGCCCGATCGCCTTGCGCCGTGGTCGATTGCCACCCCAGGTGAAAGGGGCGCAGCACCACGCGGCTGGGATCGGCGTGCAGCCGGACGTCAAGGATTTGCAAGGGGCTGGGCGACGCTTCGCGATCCCGGCTCAAGGATATCTCCAGTTCGTTCTGCCACGGCCCGCGCGGCTCCCCACAAGGCTAGCATGGAATAGTGCGCCAGCTGAAACGCCAGAATCGATTCCGCGCCGCAATTTTCGTTGGCGCCACGCGGGGTTACGCCGTCGCGCGAGCGCCCGGTGGCAAGGTCCGCCAAGACCGCGCCGCGATCGTTCGCGCCGAAGAACCAGCGGTGCGCGATCAGCGCGTGGTCGAGCCAGCGGCGCTCGCCGGTCACCTCCCAGGCGCTGCGCGCCGCCTCGACCGCCGCCTGGGCCTCGAGCGGCTGCTGGTCGAACGGCATGGCCGCATGGGCATGGCCGAAGGTTTCCGACCCGATCGGGCGAAAATGGCCGGCAGCGGCCGTCTGCTGGCAGGCGATCCACTCGAGCGTCTCCAGCCCGGCCCGCCGCCACTCCGGCCGGTCGAGCAGGACGCCGGCTTCGATCAAAGCCTGGCTCAAGCGCGGATTGTCGTACCCGAGCATGGCCTCGAACCAGGCCCAGTCCGGCCGCCGGCCTGCCTCCAGCAGGGTGTGCAGCAATTTCCCGCCACGCTCCAGCACCTCGGTCGCGCCCGCATGGCCAGGATTGGCCCGCAGCATCGCGGCCGCGCCGAGCATGGCGAAAGCCTGGGTGCGCGGCCAGTCCAGCTCGGCGAAGGTGGGACAGACCTCGTCAAACCAGACCTGCGCCCACCGGCGCAGTTCCTGATCGGGCGCGTTCTCCACCGTATGGCCCAGCGCCCACAGCGCGCGTCCGTTCGAATCGTCCGAACCGGCTTCCTCGCACCACGACCGATCAAAGGCCATGAAATTGCGGAAGCGGCGCAGATCGGGGTTCCATGCGTGCTGGATGAAGCTGGCATATGTCGTCGCCCAGCGCATCCACTCGCCCCGCGCCATCCCCTGGGCAACATTCATCAGCATCAGCGCCCGTGCGTTGTCGTCCAGGCAATATCCGTGGCGGCGATCGGGTATCACGCCGAAGCCGTGCTGGAGCATGCCGGTGCCGTCGCTCATGGCAAGGACCGCAGCCAGGCCCGGCAGGACCGTCAGGGGGACTTCCCGCGCCGGTGCGGCCGCCGCGCGGTTGACCAGCGCCGCCCCGGCATCGGCAAAGGCCGGCCAGATGGTCTCGCGGCCGCGGGCATAGGCCCGCCGCTCGATTGTCGCGAGTTGCTCCGGCGAATCGAACAGCGCAATGGCTGCCGCCGCGATCTGCGCGCTAGAACCGGGCTCGACCAGCACGCCCACATTGTCGGCCAGGAGTTCGGTTGCATGGATGTAAGGGGTCGAGATCACCGCCTTGCCGAGCGCCACCGCATAGGACAGTGTGCCCGACGTCGCCTGCTGCAGGTTCGGATAGGGTGTCAGGTAGATGTCGCAGGCCTCGATATGGTCAAGCAACTCCCCGGTATCCACGAAGCGGTTGTCCCAGGCGATGTGCTGCTCGACGCCGAGCCTGCGGGCGAGGGCCACGAGCCCCTCACGATAGGCCTCGCCCTCGCGCATGACCTGGTTGGGATGGGTCGCCCCCACGATCCGGTAGATCGTCTCGGGATGGCGCTCCACGATCGCCGGCAAAGCCTCGATGACCCGCTCCAGACCCTTGCCCGGCCCAAGCAGGCCGAAGGTCATCAGCACCTTGCGGCCCGCCAACCCGAGCTGGGCCTTGCGCGCTTCCTTGCGACCGAACGGGCGATCCGGCGCGCCGTGGGCGATCACCTCCACCAGCCCGGGCTCCGCGCCATAGCGGCGAACCAGCAGGTCGCGGGCGTGTCGGCTCATGACCATGATCCGCGAAGCGCGGCTGACGAGATGCCGCAGGATGTCAGCCTGGGCCGGCAGCGGTTCTGGCAGCACGGTGTGGCAGGTGAGGATCAGCGGAGCGGCGATGCGGTCGACGAAGTCGCAGACCATCGCGCCATGTTCGCCGCCGAAGATCCCGAACTCGTGCTGCAGCCAGACCGCGTCCACCGCGCTTTCGTTGATCGCGCGGGCGGCCTTGCGGTAATCGTCCTCATCATCCTGCGCGATCACGCCGGCAACGCCGCTGTAGACCACCGGCGCGGCGGCGGCATTGTCGAGCGCGTAGACGTCCAGCGCAATCTCGGGATGATACCGCCCGAACTGTTCAACAACGTCACTGGTGAAGGTCGCGATCCCGCACCGGCGCGGCGAATAGGTCCCAATCAGCGCCACGCGGCGGCCAGCCGTCGTCGCAGCGCGTCCATCATCGGTCGCCGCGGCGAAAATCGAA
>DASTGC010000046.1:0-5439 GCA_035719485.1 Novosphingobium sp. | reverse complement strand
TAAAGCACCAGCCTTCCAAGCTGGCTATGCGGGTTCGATTCCCGCTACCCGCTCCAGCCCTCCCTCCGAAATCATCCGCCAAGGTCTAGAAAAATGGCGGTTTTCTGCCTATATTGAGCGATGACTGTCCGGTGCCGTCCGAACCTTTCCGCGCAAAGCCGATGGGAAATGGGGGTCACGCTGGGGGTCACGTGACAACTCATCTAGGCGTAACCCCCACATGGCTCTGACCGACTCTGCAATCCGCTCGGGAGCGCAACGCGAACGGGCGAAAACAAGCTGGAGCCACCTGCTAACGCTAGTGCATATAAGCGGGTAGCGGAGAGTCATGGGGGTCACATTGGGGGTTATTCAAAAACCAAATTCATAAATATGTAAATTTATCAATTGGATGTATTTATTTCGCGGTTCCCGCTACCGCCGCTGGCTGGACAATCCGCGGAAGCCACGGCATTTGGCGGCACATCAGGCCGCATTTGTTCGCCAGCATTCCCATCATGCCCGATGCCAAGGGGCGTCGGCACGGGCGTTGGCTTCTACCCGGCCTTGCCCGGTAACCGAAGTTCGCCGCCGCGGCTTATCCGGTCTAAGTGGTGACGCACGGCATGGATGGCATGCCCCGGTCGGCCAGATGATGACCGACCAGCAGGTCGCCGAGGTGGTGAACTACGTTCGCGGTAATTTCGGCAGCTGCTACCGGGACAAGGTCAAGCCCGCCGACGTCAAGGCTGCGCGCTGACCGGCGGCTGAGGCTTCACTCCGCCGCGCGGAGCGGGCGGACGAAGGAGCGGATGTCTGCCGCGATCAGGTCGGGTTCTTCCGCGCCGGCGAAGTGGCCGCCACGGTCGAACACCGACCATTGCCGCAGGTCGGTGTTCCGCTCCACCAGCGGACGGGGCAGGTGGATGATTTCCCGGGGCAGCACGGCCACGGCCGTGGGCACCGGGATGGCGAGGCCGCTTTCGTTCAGGCGCGGGATACCCAAGTGGAACACCGAGGCGCTGTAGGTCCGCAGCGCGGTGGCGAAGCTGTTGGAATACCAGTAGAGCGAGAAGTGGGTCAGCAACTCGTCCTTGCTGAACCGCCGCTCCACCTCCCCGCCGCAGTCGCTCCACGCCCGGCGCCGGTGCAACATCCATGCGGCTTGGCCGATCGGGCTATCGTGCATGGCCCAGGCGAGCGTCTGCGGTTCGTGGATGTGGACCATCAGGTGGGTCAAGTGCCGGCCGGCGAAGTCTTGCGCCTCGTACATCGCCCGTTCCGCGGGGCTGAATTCATCAGGGTCGATCTGGTCATGGCCGACCCCAGGCACGACCGGCAGGTTCATGTGAACGCCAAGGATCGCACGGCTGTGGGCATGGCCAAGCTGTGCAGCCACATAGGCACCCGCATCGCCGCCGTGCGCGAAGAACCGGTCATACCCGAGGGCCTTCATCAGCTGCACCCAGCGCCTTGCGATCTGGGCATAGCCAGGCGGCTCGTCCGGCATGCCGGAAAAGATGAACCCGGGGAGCGATGGCACCACCACGTCGAAGGCATCGGCCGGGTCCCCGCCATAAGCTCCGGGATCGGCAAGCCTGCAGGCCAGCTCGCGGAAGTCCCAGAATGTCCAGGGCCAGCCGTGGTTGAGGATGATGGGCTTCGGGCGGGGGCCCTTGCCCTTCAGATGGATGAAATGGACCGATGCGTCGTCGACCATCATCCGGAACTGCGGCAAAGCATTGATCCTGGCTTCCTGCGCCCGCCAGTCAAACCCGTTTTGCCAGTAATCGGCAAGCTCGCGCAGGTACGTGCCGTTGACGCCGAACGACCAGTCGTCGTTGCCGGGCTCGGGAGCCCAGCGAGTTGCAGCGAGGCGTGCCTTCAGGGCCGCGATTGCCTCGTCGGCGATTTCAACGCGAATTGGCTCGATCATCATGACCTTTGCTTTCCCGACAGTTCAACCCCGGAGCACTGCTAGCCTGCATGACGTAGCGCCGGGAGAATATCCTCCCAGGTTCCGAGACCCTCCTGGCCCCGGCCGCCCCACCTGGTGTCGAGGATCGATCGCGACATATTGACCTGATCGACCTCATTCATGGAGGCCGGCAGGGTTCCCAGCGCGGCGAGGAAGCCCTTAAGCCTGTGCATAACGGCCGCCAAGCGGAACAGATTGAAAGTAAGCCAGAATTCCATATTGCATGCCTTGCGTTCGGCCTCGTCTTCCCAGACCCGAATCGTTTCGGGCATATCGTGGAGGCCTGTCAGGCGGATGTTGCTTGCGCCGCTGGAGATATCGTTGATCAGCCACCAAGCCAGATCACACTCTGCGCCTGCCAGGCTGACCATGTCCCAGTCCAGCAGGCCCACGCATTCCACGCCCTGGAAGATCATGTTGGGGACCCGTGCGTCACCCCACGAAAAGCCGGGTGGCGCATCCTCCGGGAAGTTCGCGACCAGCCATTCCCACGTCCGTTCGAGTACAGGATCTTGCGGGCGGCCGGCGAGGCTTTCGTCGAGGTGGCGCCGCCAGTAGGCAACCAGCTGGGCGGGCGAACCCAGTTGCATGTCGTGCAGGAACCCGAAGCGGTCCGTGGGCACCTGGTGCAGCCGGGCCATGGTGCGGATTGCATTCTCCCAGAGCCGGGTGCGATCGGCCACGGCCATGTCCTTCAGGAAACCCGCTTCGTGGTAGACCGGGTTGTCGGAGGGGATCTGTCCGTGAATTCGCTGCATGACGTAGAATTTGCGTCCAAGCACCGCGAGATCGGATTCAAGGCCGTAAACGCGCGGCGTCGGGACGTCGGGAAAATCCTGCAGCGCGCGATAGCATGCGTGCGACGATTGGATGTCGAGCCCGGGAAACAGAGTGGTCGGCGCTTCCAGCCTGACCACCAGGCCGTCGGTCCCATGCAGTTCCTCGGCCGACGTGGCGAGGTCAAGCAGGAGGGTTTCGTTGTTGACCCCGGCGGAGCCGGGCGATTCAAGCCCGGTGATCTCCAGGCCAGGTGAATTGAAGCGGGTTCTAAGCCAGCTTGTAAGCCGCTCCCGCAGAAGCTCCGCAGGGAGCGAGAGGCTGCGGGCCGGCATGGCCAGAGTGCCGTCGGAGGTTTCGTTCGTGCTCATACGACCTCCGGCGGATTGTTGAAATGGCGTTCTGAGCGTTCCGTCAGGCCGATGGCCCGCTCACCATCCCAGTCCCATCTGGCAAAGCCCGGTGCGAAATATCCGTCGGGATTGTTCGGTCTCGCGCCGATGCTCAGCCCCATTCCGGAATTGTCGAACGAGATGAACCCCGACGAGACGAGTTCGCCCGTGAGGCGATGTTCGCCGAGCTCGGAGCGGAGCACAAGTTCCAGCGATTCGCCGGCATATCGCAGTTGCCGGCCGATGCGCGGGCACTTGACGACGCTAGCGAATTCATACTGTCCATCGATGTAGACGAAGGCCGTGTCCAGCGTGATGCGACCCTCTGGATTCCATACCCGTTGCATGCCGAAACCCTTCCCGCTGGGGTAGAGTGCTGATATCAGCGCATGACCTTCGAACTGGTCGGTCCGCAGCCCGCGCTGCCCGCGCGAATGATCGCGCACCCCGCTGCCTAGGAAGGGCGTGGTCTTTTCGTCGAAGGTAATAGTTCCGGCAACAGTGTAGAGTTGCTGGTAATGGTCTTTGGCCCAGACCTGTTCACCCATGGATCCACCGCCGTGCTTGCTCTCGGCAGAGGAATGGGCGTCCCACACCGGGCCGGCCATCGTCAGTTCAAGATCGAACTGGAACCACTCGCGCGGCCCGTCGCAAGCTGGTCCGGTGCGCAGTTCCTCGGGAGGGGTGCGGGTCACCACGCCGTCGAACGTCAGCCGCCAGCGGCGCCACGGTTCCAGACACTGCGCTTTGAGATTGGCACCGGCGGGGCGCTGGTCAATCGGAACCCGGGCATAGGATCGTGACCACAGAGTTCCCGCGCCATCGGGTAGGTGCAGCTGGATGTAGTCTTCCCACATGCCGAAGTCATCCGGCCAGGTCCCCAGGTGCAGCCACATCGAAATGCCCAGCGAAGGATCGCTGAGCGCGAACATCAGGTTCTCGGCAAACCGTTCCTGACCAGTGGATTCGCGTAGCACCCGCTCGCGCGCCGGGTCGAAACCCAGGGAAAGATCATCCTTGACGTGCACCATCCCAACTCTCCCCAGCGGCCTTTGAAAGTGGCCTCACACCGGCTCGTGACGCAAAACTATCGCTTTTCAGTTCAGCAGTGTTAGCCTGGCGAGCCGCTCCAGCGGTAACAGCCCGGAATCTGCGATCGGGTCAAGTTCAACCTCGGAAAATGCCGCAGCAGCATTACCGATGAGCGCAACGGGAAGAGGAACACACGTCATGTTGCCACGCAACGCGTTGAAAGCAGCCCGGTCGATCTCAGGCCTGGCCATCGCCCTGACGGCAACCAGCGCAATGGCCCATGGGCCGGGCCACGCCAGGGCTGCCATGAGTCCGATGTGGCCGTTCACGGTTGTGTTCGACACGCCGCCGCCGTCCGCCCGGCCGCGACCGGGTTCGGCCTGCGAAGCGGCGGAGAAATACGCGACTTTCATATCGACGGGGCAATCCGAAAAGGTGCCGGCGCTGTTTGCGCCCACAGGTGAATTCATCGGCCCGGAAAACCGTGTTTTGCGCGGCAAGGAAATTGCCACCTTCTACGGTTCGATCCAGCAGCGCGGCGCGATTGCCATCAGCTTCATCGATGCCGATCGGGAATGCATCATGGAACTCGCCAATCTGCGCCGGGTCCCGGGCAGCGACCAGCCGAAATACAAGCTCAGCGCCGTGGATCACTTTACGGTCGGAGCCGACGGCAAGATTACCCGCCTGGTCATCTTCTTTCGAGACAATGTGGTGACCCCGCCTCACCCGGAAACGGGCGGAGCGATGGCCGGGGCGCTGCCGCCACCCTGACCGATCGCCGGGAAGCCATAGCTGGAGGATCATGGCCATGAAGACCTTCGCACTGCTCGCCGTCACCGCATTACTGTCCTTGGCGCCCTCATCGGCCCTCGCCGATGATGCTGGGCCCGTGGTGAAAACCGCCTATGGCTCGGTGATCGGCCTCAGCCGGGGCGGTGCGGAGGCCTTCGAGGGCATTCCCTATGCCGCCGCACCGATCGGCAATCTGCGCTGGTCGCCACCGCAGCGTCCGCATGGGTGGGCGACTCCCCTCGACGCGCGCCATCCGGGCAGCGCCTGCCCCCAGCCACCGCCGGCCGGTGGGATCGCCGGCAGTATTCCAGGCGTGGAAGAAAACTGCCTGTTCCTGAATGTCTGGCGCCCGCAGGTCTCAGGTGTGGCGCCGCATCCACCCTTGCCGGTGATGGTCTGGTTTCACGGTGGGGGAATGCGCAGCAGCGCCGGTCACGTCTACGAAGCGGCGCGGCTGGTCACTCGCGGCAAGCCGATGATCGTCGT
>DASTGC010000045.1:0-2421 GCA_035719485.1 Novosphingobium sp. | reverse complement strand
ACTTGCCGGCGCTGATCCCCTTGGAGACGATGGTCGACCGGCTGCGCTTGCCGTTGTGGATCATCTTGGTGCCGGTATCGGCCTGCTGGTAATTGTTGGTGACGGCCACCGAGTAAAACTCGCCCACCGAATCCTCGCCGTTGAGGACGCAGGACGGATACTTCCAGGTGATGGCCGAGCCGGTTTCGACCTGGGTCCAGCTCACCTTGGAGCGGGCGCCCTGGCACAGCGCGCGCTTGGTGACGAAGTTGTAGATCCCGCCCTTGCCGCTGGCATCGCCGGGATACCAGTTCTGCACGGTGGAATACTTGATCTCGGCATCGTCGAGCGCGACCAGTTCGACCACTGCGGCGTGGAGCTGGTTCTCGTCGCGTTGCGGGGCGGTGCAGCCTTCGAGATAGGAGACATAGCTGCCCCTGTCGGCCACGATCAGGGTGCGCTCGAACTGACCAGTGTTCTCGGCATTGATGCGGAAATAGGTGGACAGCTCCATCGGGCAGCGCACGCCCTCTGGAATGTAGACGAATGTCCCGTCGGAGAAGACCGCGCAGTTGAGCGCGGCAAAGAAATTGTCGTGCATCGGCACGACCTTGCCCAGCCAGCGGCGGACCAGCTCGGGATAGTCGCGGATCGCTTCGGAGATCGAGCGGAAGATCACGCCGGCTGCTTCGAGCTCCTTGCGGAAGGTCGTGGCCACGGAGACGGAATCGAACACGGCATCGACCGCGACCTTGCGCGCGCCTTCCACCCCGGCGAGGACCTTCTGCTCCTCCAGCGGGATGCCAAGCTTCTCGTAGACCCTGAGGATCTCCGGATCGACCTCGTCGAGGCTTTCCAGCTTCGGCTTCGCCTTGGGCGCGGCCCAGTAGTATGCTTCCTGATAATCGATCGGGGGCACGTTGAGCTTGGCCCAGTCCGGCATCGGCAGCGTCAGCCAATGGCGATAGGCCTTCAGACGCCACTCGAGCATCCACTCCGGTTCGTTCTTCTTGGCCGAGATGAAGCGTACCGTGTCTTCCGACAGGCCCTTGGGGCCATATTCCTGCTCGATATCGGCAACCCAGCCGTGTTCGTATTCGGCAACGCGGGCGGCGGCTTCGCGCGCGGCCTGATCCTTGACTTCGCTCTGCTCGGTCATGCCGCCGCTCCCGCCGGCAGCGGGGCCGACAGCTCAGCAAGGGCAATTCCCGCCAGGGCCCCGCGCAGGGCGGCGTTGACCTGCGGCCAGTGCGGACGCAGCGTGCAGGCCGATTCGAGCGTGCAATCGTGCTTGCCCATTTCGACGCAGGCGGTCAGCGCGATCGGGCCTTCCACCGCCTCGACGATATCGGCCAGGGTGATCGCGGCAGCCGGCCGGGCCAGCTTGAACCCGCCATGGGCGCCGCGAACCGACTTCAGCAGGCCCGCCGCCGACAGCCGGCTCACCAGCTTGGCCACGGTCGGCGCGGGGAGGCCGGTTTCCTCAGCGAGCTGGGCGGCATTGAGGCGCGCACCTCCGCAATGGCGCGCGGCGGCGCTCATCGTGAGAACGGCATAATCGGCCATGCTCGACAGGCGCATCGGGCACACTCCAGCGGGGACATCGAAATCAGACCGATTCGATCTGGTTAGCGCGAGGGCTACTTAAGCGCGGCGCGGGACGAATACAACTGCCCGTGCGAGCAGAAAAAAAGGCGGCATCCGCGATCCTGGAAAGGACCAGCCGGATGCCGCCCATGAAGTTGAGAGCTCTTCAGCAGGCAAGCCTGCGCGTGGAGCCCTTCGGGTCGCATGGCGGCCCTAGCCGCCCCTAACCTTCGTGAATTGTATGAATCCGACATGCCGAAGAAAATGCTGTCAGAGGCCTCCTGGCAGATGATTGTACCGCGGAGCCCTCGCCGAGGGGCATGTCGACAGCCCCGGCCTGGACTGCCATAGCCCGCCAATGATCTATTCTCTGCTCCGGCCTGCCCTGTTCCAATTCGACGCGGAGCGAGCGCACCGGCTTGCCGTTCGCGCCCTCGCCCTGCGCGGCGGGAGGGCCGCTGCGCCATCCGCGCCTGCCTTGATGACCGAGGTCGCCGGACTGCACTTTCCCAATCCGCTCGGCATGGCCGCTGGATTCGACAAGGACGGCGAAGTGCCCGACGCCTTGCTCGGCCTGGGCTTCGGCTTTGCCGAAGTTGGTTCGATCACCCCGCTCCCACAGGAAGGCAATCCCCGCCCGCGCCTGTTTCGCCTGGCCGAGGACCGCGCGGTGATCAACCGCATGGGGTTCAACAACAGCGGGGCACAGGCCGCGGTGCGGCGCCTTGCGGCGCGTGCGCATCGCCCCGGCATTGTCGGGATCAACATCGGCGCCAACAAGGATTCTGCCGACCGGGTGGCCGACTATGCGACCATGGCCCGGCTGATGGCGCCGCTCGCCTCCTATCTTGCCGT
>DASTGC010000044.1:0-11409 GCA_035719485.1 Novosphingobium sp. | reverse complement strand
AGAGCTAGCCGCTCATGGTTAACGGTGAGTAAAATCCCCCCCGATTTACCGCCATTTTACTTGACGAGTTCGACTTCCTCGAAGCCCAGTTCGACCGGAGTTGCCCGACCGAAGATCGAGACCGAGACCTTGACCCGCTGCTTGTCGAAGTCGAGCTCTTCCACCGTGCCGTTGAAGCTGGCGAAAGGCCCGGCGTTGACCTTGACCTGATCGCCGATCTCGTAATCGACAGAAACCTCGCGTCGCGGTTCGGCGGCAGCCTGGTCGCGCGCACCGAAGTAGCGCGCGGCCTCGCGGTCACTGATCGCCTGGGGCTTGCCGTTGGGACCGAGGAATCCGGTCACCTTGGGGGTGTTCTTGACAAGGTGGTAGACGTCATCGTTCAGCGCCAGCTTGGCGAGGACGTAGCCGGGCATGAACTTGCGCTCGACCTGGACCTTCTTGCCGCGCTTGACCTCGGTCACGGTCTCGGTGGGCACTTCCACCTCTTCCACCAGCTGCGACAGACCCAGGCGCTCGGCCTCGGCGATGATCGCGTCGCGAACCTTGTTCTCGAAGCCTGAGTAGGCGTGGATGATGTACCAGCGGGCCATGGTGATCTCTCGTTCCAGTTAATGCCGGGGACGCTCAGGCAAGCGTCAGCAGCCAGCGCACGATTTCGCCAAACAGGCTGTCGATCCCGAGGAAGAACACGGCGAGCAGCACCATCATCAAGCCGACGAAGATCGCCGTGGTGACGGTTTCCTGGCGGGTCGGCCAGACCACCTTGCGGGCCTCGGCCTTGACCTCGTTGAAGAACTGGCCGGGATTGAATTTGGCCATGATTTCGCTCTTCTCGCTACGTGTTTACGGGCTCGTGCCTGCCGCCACGGGGACATCGCCGCCCCGGCGGCTGTTGGGCCAGACCGGGAGGGGCAGCAGGTCTCCGATGTCGGAAGTGGCGCTCAATTAGCGCTGCGGAGCGGGCTTGGCAAGCGGAGAGGAAGGCAGGCTGACCTGCGCCCTCGGTGCGAGCTTCGCCAGCAACGAATGCCGCGTCCGGAAGATCACCGTGGCGCCCGGCGGCAGGGCATACGGCCGCCACTTGCCGAAATACCAAAGATAATCCGCCTCACGCGCGGGCTTGTAGCGCCGTAGGTCGGGCGTTTGCCACGGCCGCGAATAGATCCGCTGCGAGGGATCGACCCATTTCCACGCCGCCGGGGTCAGCGTCAGCATGTGGACGCCGGGAATGGCGAAATGGTTGTTGACCAGGGCATCACGGCGCACCGTCGCGTAGCAGCCGAGGTGGCCGTACAGCGGCTGGGCCCAGAGCCCCACCTCCTCGCGCACGGCCACGGCCACCCGGGCTCCGCGCGGGATCAGCGGGAGGGCCTCCATCATCGTTGCCACGTTGGCCGAATGAATCGTCCATACCGCGCTGGTGATGGCCAGGCGCAGCCCAAACGGAGCCACGGCCAGCCACATCAGCCCCCACCTCGGGCGCCAGTCGATCGCCAGCGCCAGCAGCATCAGGCCGACGGCGATCAGGCGCAGGTCGGCCAGGTCGCCCCCGCCAAGATGGCGTGGCACGACGATTGAGAGCAGCAGGCAGATCAGCCCGGCCCAGCCGAGCCGGGGATCGAGCCGCTTCCGCCACAGCGCCAGCAGGGGCGCAGCCAGCAGCAGCACGGTCGTCGCATAGTCGAGCAAGCGGACCCGGTCGCGCAACGATTCGCGCCAGAACATCCATTTTACCATGAGCGGGCGCCGCCCATAGTCGAACGAGCCATGGGCCTGCTGGCTGGCGAGGAGCGTCGGCAGGAACGGCAGCCACAGCGGCCAGGTCGCCAGCGCCGCCCGCCACCAGCCGCGCCAGCTATCCTGCCGGGTGAACTCATAGCCGAAGACCATCACCCCCAGCACACCCCAGCCGGACTGGTGCGCGAGCCAGATCAGGCAGCCGAGCGGCACGAACAGCGGCGCGCGCCACCGACTTTCCGCCATCCGCACCCACAGCGCAAAGGCCCACAGCGCTGCCGCCAGCGACAGCTCGAAGTTGAGGAAACCCATCAGCAACGCCGGCGACCACACCGTGGCAAGCGCCAGCAGGCTCCCCACCCCTATCCGCCGCCGCAGCGTCCATTCCACCGCGAACAGCCCGCCCGCCACCAGCATCGGGATGAAGATGACGAACAGCCGGCCCGCTGTCTCGAGGCCAAAAAGTGCAGCCACCGGGCGGATCAGGATGTCCACCCCGAGATTGCCCGACCAGGCCCATTTGAATGCATAGTAGCGCGCGAGCTCGGGCGTGCGGCCCTCGTCGATCATGATGTACCAGCGCGCCAGATGCGCCGGATAGTCCGTCATCTGCGGGTAGCGGGCCAGCAGGCCGGGCAGGCCCGTGGCAATGCACAGCACGATGATCGCACCGAGCTGGAACGCCGTCATGGCTGTCCGCGCCGCCGGACCAGGGGCGGTGGCTGGCATGGCGGTCGCTGTGGTCATGAAGTAATCATGCAGTGATCATGAGCTCGGACGGATCGCTTGCCTGTTTGTACCGCGCGACCCGTCGATCCGGCGCGCGCCAATTATGGCAATTTCGTGGCGCTTCTCTAGGGGCGAGCGGCCCTGCTTGGCAAGGGCTTGCCTGCGCTGAACCGCGGCAACTGACCGAGCCCCACCCAGCCGGGTCGTTGTGAAACGGCCGAGCTGTCATGCCCACTAGGGTAGTTCTGGCGATGGACGGCGGCTATGGCTGTCGCACCGAATACCCGCGAAGGTACAAGGAGGTCATGAAGTTGATTATCGGGCGTGAGCTGCTGAAATGAGTGAAGAGGTGATTGTGCATCGCGAGGGCCGGGCTGGCATTTTGTCGCTCAACCGCCCGAGGGCCATCCACGCCCTGACCCTGGGCATGGTCGAAGCGATGATCGACGGCCTCCTCGCCTGGCGGGCCGATCCAGCTGTCGACCTCGTCATGATTGATCATTGCCCAGACCCATCCGGGGATCCCAAGCTCTCGCGCGGGTTCTGCTCGGGTGGTGACATCGCCCTTCTGCGCCAGTCCGCCCTCACCGACGGCGGAATTTCCGGCCGGGCGTTCTTCTTTGCCGAATACCGTCTCAATCACCTGATCAAGACTCTGGGAAAGCCGGTGATCGCCTTCATGGACGGGATCACCATGGGCGGCGGCGTGGGCATCTCGGGCCCGGCCGGCCTGCGCGTCGCCACCGAGAACACCCGCTTCGCCATGCCCGAGACTGGCATCGGCCTGTTCCCCGACGTCGGCGGGGGCTGGTATCTCTCACGCCTGAACCACCGCCTGGGCCAGTACCTCGCCCTCACTGGCGCGCGGCTCAATGGGGCGGAGTGCCTGTGGGCCGGCCTTGCAACTCATTACCTACCTGCGGCTGCCCTTCCCCAAGCCAAGGCCCGCCTCATCACCGCGCCGGCTGAGGCCGCCGCGATCCTTGCCGAACTTTCGGCCACCCCACCCGAGCCCGCGATCGCCGCCGAGGGCGAGACTATTGCCCGCCTGTTCGCCGCCGACGATTACGAGACGATCCTTGCCGCGCTCAACGCCGACGGCGGCGACTTTGCGCGCGAGACGCTCGCCACGCTTGCGACCAAGAGCCCGCAGGCCTGCAAGGTCGCGCTGCGCCAACTGGCGGCCAGCGCGCACCTGGCCGACTTCGCCGCAAACATGGCCATGGAATACCGCATCGCGAGCCGGGTCCTTACCCTGCCCGACTTCGCCGAAGGCGTGCGCGCGGTGATTGTCGACAAGGACCACCAGGCGCGCTGGAACCCGGCCACACCCGAGGGCGTCACCCCGGAAATGCTCGACACGATCTTCGCGCCCTTGCCCGCAACAGAGGAATGGAGCCCCCTATGAGCTACGAGACTATCCTGGTGGAACGGCAGGGCGCCGTCACCCTCATCACCATCAACCGGCCAGAGGCGCTGAACGCCCTCAACTCACAGGTCCTCGCCGACATGATCGGCGCCTTCGCCGCCTTCGAGGCCGATCCTTCGCAGGGTTGCGCCGTTGTGACCGGCGCGGGCGAGAAGGCCTTCGCCGCCGGGGCCGACATCAAGGAAATGGCCGACAAGCCTGCGTCCGACTTCTTCAACGAGGATTTCTTCGCCAAGTGGACCAGCGATATCGTCAAGAGCACCCGCAAGCCGTGGATTGCCGCGGTCAACGGCTTTGCGCTGGGAGGCGGCTGTGAGCTCGCGATGATGGCCGATTTCATCATCGCCTCCGACAATGCTAAATTCGGCCAGCCGGAAATCAGGCTGGGCATCGCCCCGGGCATGGGCGGTTCGCAGCGACTGACCCGCGCCGTCGGCAAGGCCAAGGCTATGGACATGTGCCTGACCGGCCGGATGATGGACGCCGCCGAGGCCGAACGCGCCGGTCTCGTTACCCGGGTGGTGCCGCTCGCCGACCTGCTCGCCGATGCGCTGAAGTCGGCGCAGACCATCGCCGCCATGCCGCCCATGGCTACCATGGCCAACAAGGAACTGGTCAACACCGCCTACGAGACCACGCTCGACCAGGGTCTCGTGTTCGAACGCCGCACCTTCCAGGTCCTCACCGCCACGCAAGACAAGGCCGAAGGCATGGCCGCCTTCATCGAAAAGCGTCCCGGCGTGTGGAAGGGGAGATGACCGCCACGAAGTGGGGGCGGATCAGATTCACGGCACGCCGCTCTAGTGGCAGGAGTGGAGGGACTCGAACCCCCGGCCCTCGGTTTTGGAGACCGATGCTCTACCAACTGAGCTACACTCCTGCGGGCAGGGGCGCCTCTATAGGTCCGTTCCGCCGATGGCAAGGCCAGTATCTGCCGGAAGCGCTGACCGGTTTTGCGGAATGTCCGATTTCGCGCTAGCATCGCCGCCGTGCACGCCCCCGGCAAGATCATCGATCCCCAGTTGCTCATGCTGGCCTATCGCAGCGGGATTTTCCCGATGGCGGACAGCCGCGACGATCCCGACGTCTTCTGGGTCGAGCCGCGGCTGCGGGCAATCCTTCCGCTCGATGGCTTCCGCTGCTCCCGCTCGCTCGCCCGGACCCTTCGGCGGGGCCGCTTCGAAGTGACCTGCAACACAGCCTTCACTGCGGTGATGCGCTCCTGCGCCGCTCCGCGCCGCGAAAGCGAGGACACCTGGATCAGCGAGCGGATCGCGGCAAGCTACACCGCGCTGCATCGCGAGGGGTTCGCTCACTCGGTCGAATGCTGGCAGACAGCCGACGATGGTGCGCGCGATCTTGTCGGCGGCCTCTACGGAGTCGGGTTCGACCGCGTGTTCTGCGGCGAGTCGATGTTCAGCCGCGTACCCGATGCCTCGAAGGTCGCCCTGGCCTGGCTCGTCGCTGCCCTGCGCGAAGCCGGCGCGGAACTGCTGGACTGCCAGTTCATGACCGAACACCTCGCCTCGCTGGGCGCGATCGAGATCTCGCAGGCGCGCTACCTCACCCTGCTCAAGCGGGCCCAGCGCCCGCTGGCAGGGGCTCAGTCGGGTTCGGCAGGTGCCGCCGGAGCCGGTACGGAAGGGCCGGGCGACGGCGATGGCGCAGTCGCCGGGCTTACCTTACCGGACGGCTTTGCCGCACTGCTGTCGAAAGCCGCCGCATCCTCTTCCTCGCCGGGGAATTTCATCGCGCAGTCCTTCACCCAAACGTCATAGACCGGGTGCTCGACGACGTTGAGCGAGGGAGCGTTCTTGAACAGCCAGCCCGAGAAGATCTTGTGCCAGGCGAGCGGCTTGTCGACCGCAGCCCGCTCCTCCACCCAGACCTGGACAAAGGCACCCGTCTCCGGCGGTTCCTCCCACGGCAGCGTGCGCTCGCAATTGGCAAGCTTGACCACGACATTGCCCACTCGCCGCGCCTCGCCGGTCTTGAGCACCAGGTCGGTGACCATGTTGTTGCGCTTATTGAGCAAGCCGATCGTCGCCACCCGGTCCTTTACCGGGGTGCCGTAGCTGCTTTCCACCACCGGCGCCGCAGGGGAGCCGCCGGCAACCGTGCGCGGAACCTCGGTGGCCTCGGGCGAGACATCGCCGTTTTGGCCGCAGGCGGAGACCAGCAGAATCGCCGCGGCAAGCGCAATGGTGCGATAGTGTGCGCCAGGGGCCGAGCGCGCGGGCACGCGGGTCAGGCTTCCGGCGACCAGGCTTCGTAGTCGCCGGTGGCGCGGGCGCGAATGCCGCCCTTCTCGAGCGCGCCCTGGGGGCGGTAGGCCTGCGGAGTGCCGGTGGCGTTGGGGGTATAGTCCGCTTCCCAGATCCGCGGCGGTGGCAGGTAGCTCTCGGGCACCCCGTCGAAGGTCCCATGCAGCCAACCGTGCCATTCTGCCGGCACGCGGCTGGCGTCGTTCGCGCCCTGGTAGATCACCCAGCGGCGCTCGCGTCCGGCGAACGGATGACCTTTCGGATAGGGCCGTCTGGCCCGGTAATAGCGATTGCCCTGGCTGTCGGTGCCGACCTGTTCGCCATGGCGGGCGGAATCGAGCGCGGTGCCGATGGTGGCGCCGTCCCACCAGGTGAAGATCTTGGAGAGGATTCCCATGCCTCCGCGCCTAGCGGAACTGGGGGGCATGGAGCAAGGGGCTAGGTCGTAAACTCATAAACGGCACCATCGAGGCGCCAAAATGGCGAACAGATCGGACCAAGGCGACCGCAGGGAGGGCTGGTGGCCCTTCCAAGGACGCGTTGGTTCGAGATGGAAGCCATTTTGGCGTCCGGAGGATTTGACCAAAATGGCCACCTGCGGCGTCAGGAAATCTTGAGATATCAACATATCCCTACGCTTTCCTTCCTTGCATCCGGCCATTTTGCCTCAAACCTCGACGGTGCCGTTTATGAGTTTACGACCTAGTCACCAATCGACCCTGTCGCCCACCTTGATGCCCAAGGCCTTGGTCCGCCCGGCGTTGAGCTCCAGCACCGCGATCACTGGTCCAGCCGAGGGGAGCGGGGTCTCGTCGAAGGGAATGGCGTTGACGATGTTCACGATGCGGCGGTCGGGCCCGATGAATACGATGTCGAGCGGCAGGATAGTGTTGCGCATCCAGAAGGCCACCTGGCGCGGACTGGATTCGGGAAACAACATGCCCTCGTCCGCGCCCATGGACTGGCGCAGCATCAGTCCCTTCTGCTGCTGGGCCGGGGTCTTCGCCAGTTCCACCCGGAACCGGTGCCCGTGGACTCGGAGTGGGATGACAGGAAGGCCGGAAAGGGGATGAACCACCGCGCGGGCAGCCGAAGGCGCCTTGGCCAAAGTCGGAGCGATGGGAACGAGCAAGGCCGCCGCGGCCAGCGACAACATCAGGCGCTGCAGAAATCTCACGGGTCGTCCTCCTCAACGGCAGGGCCGGCACTGCCTTCCCCGGCCCATTCTTCCGCCCGGGCAATGTCGCCAGCCTGAACCAGCGCGCGGGCATGATCGATCCGGTGCCCTGCCCGGAGAAGTGCCGCAAGCTGCTTTTCGCGCCCGGCGCGATCGAGCTCTGGCCCGAACGGCCCCAGCCGCCGCCGCCGGGCATAGGCGAGGGCGGCCAGCCGCTGCGCCCCCTCGTCCGCGCGCACCTCCTCGCGCAGTTCCTCCGCGATACCCGCCGCGCCCAGCGCCTGGCCGATCCGCCGCTCGCCATAGCCGCGCCGGCGCAGCGATCCGGCCTTCATCCGGGCATAGCCGGCATCGTCGATGTAGCCCGCCTGGACGAACCGGGCGACGATCGCCGCCACGTCCGGTGCCGCATCGCCTCCCCAGCCGCGCTCCCTGAGCTTGCGCTGAAGATAGCTTTCGAGTTTAGCCCCGCTCGCTGCGAATCGGGCTACGTAAGCGAGCGCCAACTCGTCGAGCCGCGCTGCATCGAGGGGCCGGGGTGTTCGTTTCTGTCGTGAGGGCGGTGACATTCCGTCATAATCGTGCCACAGTCATTATCGATTGGGGAGTGCCGGCCGGAAAGACCGGGGATAAGGCGCAGCCGGGGGGCGGCGTCGGTGCAGGGTTTCGATAGAGCTTGTTTTCGATCAAGGCGTTCAGGAAGCCGTAATCGCAAGACGTCAATCCGCCGTTTTTCCTCTCACGCGACGACAACAACAGACGGGCTATTCGCGCATGACCGACACCACTGCCACGCTGGTGCCGACACCAAATGAAGATCGGCTGGAACGCCGTTTTTCCGATTTCCGCTCCTTCGGCGAAGCGCTGGACTATGCCGCCAAAGGCGCGCGAGGACTGAACTTCCATGATGCCCGCGGCAATCTTGCCCGGGTCTATCCTTTTCGCGAACTGCGCGACGATGCCCTCGCCGTCGCCCGCCGGCTGATCGCGCAGGGCGTGCGCCCCGAAGATCGCATCGCCCTCATTGCCGAGACCGGGCCCGAATTCGCCGCCATGTTCTGCGGCACGATCTATGCGGGGGCCTGGCCGGTGCCGCTGCCGCTCCCCACCAGTTTCGGTGGCAAGGAAAATTACATCGAACAGCTGGTGGTCCAGCTGAACAGCTCCGATCCCTCGATCCTGTTCTACCCCGCCGAGATCTCCGAAATGGCCGGAGCAGCCGCCGAACGCCAAGGCTGCGCGGGCATGTCATTCGAGGCCTTCCTTGCCCAGCCTGCGGTCGACGACATCACCCTGCCCCAGGCCAGGCCCGACCAGATCTGCTATCTCCAGTATTCCTCCGGGTCGACCCGCTTCCCCCATGGCGTCGCCGTGACCCATGAAGCCCTGCTCAACAATCTCGCCGGCCATGGCCACGGGATGAAGCTGATCCAGTCCGACCGCTGCGTGTCGTGGCTGCCGTGGTATCACGACATGGGCCTGGTCGGCTGCTTCCTCTCGCCGATCGCCAACCAGGTCTCGGCCGATTACCTTAAGACCGAGGATTTCGCCCGCCGCCCGCTCGCCTGGCTCGACATGGTCAGCCGCAACCCCGGCACCACCCTCTCCTACTCGCCCACCTTCGGCTACGACATCTGCGCTCGCCGCATCTCAAGCCAGAGCCACGTGGCTGAGCGGTTCGACCTCTCGCGCTGGCGCATCGCCGGCAACGGGGCCGACATGATCCGCCCCGACGTCATGCAAGGCTTCGTCAACGCCTTCGCCGATGCGGGCTTCAAGGCCGCCGCCTTCCTGCCGAGCTACGGTCTTGCCGAGGCGACCCTCGCGGTCACCATCATGCCGCCCGGCGAAGGCATCCGGGTCGAACTGGTCGAGGAAGAGCGCCTGTCCGGCTGCCCGCGGGACCTGTCGCGCCCGGCGCGCTACCGCGCCATCGTCAACTGTGGCAAGCCGGTGCGCGACATGGTCGTCGAGATCCGGGGCGAACGCGGCTCGGCGCTCGCCGATCATCACATCGGCAAGGTCTGGTGCAAGGGCCCCTCGGTCATGCACTCCTACTTCCGCGATCCGGACTCAACCGATGCCTGCCTCGTCGACGGCTGGCTGGACACCGGCGACATGGGCTACATGGCCGACGGCTACCTGTTCATCGTCGGCCGGGCGAAGGACATGATCATCATCAACGGCAAGAACCACTGGCCGCAGGATATCGAATGGGCGGTGGAACAGCTGCCGGGCTTCCACCAGGGCGATATCGCCGCCTTCTCGGTCGAATCGGAAAGCGGCGAGGAAGTGCCCGCCGTGCTCGTCCATTGCCGGGTATCCGATCCGGTCGAGCGCAAGAAGCTGCACGACCAGATCAAGGACAAGGTCCGCTCGATCACCGGCATGAACTGCGTGGTCGAACTGGTCCCCCCGCGCACCCTGCCCCGCACCAGCTCGGGCAAGCTCTCTCGCGCCAAGGCCCGCAACCTTTACCTCGCCGGCGAGATCCAGCCATACCAGCTGGCGGCCTGAGGCCTTGCCGCTACCGCACGCCCGCGGGGATCGACAGGGTCGCCTGCTGCCCAAGTTGACCGCGGGCTAAGGCTGGGAGCGCAAGCGGCTTAGGGGCGTTCAGCAGGTGATGAACGCACCCATGCCGCCCTTCCCCGGCCCCGCTGCCGCCGAGCGTCCTCACTTTGCCGAGAGCCTCTCAATCGGCCGGCGTTCGCGTGCGCTCAAAAACCGCCATCTCCTCGGCCGTGTCTGGCCGGTGCTGCTGGGGGTCATGACAGTCATCCTTGCCGCCGCCGCACTGAGTCTCATGATCGGCGGGATCGGCTTCGTCGGGCTTCTGGTAACAGCTCTCGTCTGCGTGCTCGTGGCTGCGCTCCTGCTGCGCTATCCACGCCTCAGGACTCCCACCCGCGACGAACTGGAGCATGCCTCCCTGCGCGAGATCGTCGGGAAGACCGAATTGTGGCTCGAGGCGCGGCGCGGCAGCCTCCCCCATGAAGCCGCGCTGCTGCTCGACCAGGTCGGCGTCCAGCTCGACAGCCTCGCCCTCCATCTCGACAAGGTTCCGGAACGCGAGCCCATTGCCGCCGAGATCCGCGAGATGGTCGGCCAGCACCTGCCCACGATCATCGCCGCCTACGATGCCTCGTTGGAGCCGGCCAGCGAGCCGCTCCTCGTCGACCGGCTCATCCGCGTCGCCGCTGAGATCGACTATGTTGCCCGCCAGCTCGCCAGCGGCACTCTCGACGACCTTGCTCTCAAGGCCCGTTATTTCGATTACCGCAGCGAGGGGGCAGGCTCGCCTCAGATGTCCTCGCGGTGAAGCTCCAGGTAGTCGCGCGGGATCCGCAGGGCGGCCGCCGCGACCCGGGTTTCCCGCAGGACCAGCAGCAGGGCCCACATCAACAGGGCGATTGCCGCGATGAAGAACGCGGCGCCCACCTTTTCCAGCGGATAGCCGGCTACTTCCTCCACGAACAGGATCGCCACCGTGGTCCCGATCGACAGGCCCGAGATCACGAGGTTCCGGATAGCCGTGGTGATCAGCACCATGCGCTCATCGATGGTGCGCATCTCGATCACCACGATGTCGTGCTCCGCGCCGGTGGTCACGCCATGGCGCTCCTGCAGGAACCGCGCCCGGTCCACGATCCGTCCCAGTCGGGTCGAGAGAATGTTCATGATGTTGCCGATCGCCACCAGCACGAACACCGGGGCGAGCGCCAGCTGGATGGTATGCGCGATCATCGGGCCTAGTAACCCGCTCTGCCGGATGGCAAAAGCGGATTACGTATGCGGCATTCCCAGCGTTACGGCCGCTCTTACCCCGCCCGCGTGGCGATCAGCGTATCCACCACCGACGGATCGGCCAGCGTGCTCGTATCGCCCAGGCTAGACACATCGCCTTCCGCGATCTTGCGCAGGATGCGGCGCATGATCTTGCCCGAGCGGGTCTTGGGCAGGGCCGGCGCGAAGTGGATCGCATCGGGCGTGGCGATGGGGCCGATCTCGGTCCGGACCCACTGGACCAGCTCCTTGCGCAGCGCCTCGTCGGGCTCGACCTCGGCATT
>DASTGC010000043.1:0-9985 GCA_035719485.1 Novosphingobium sp. | reverse complement strand
GAGAGATCGCTCGTCCCGTCAGCGAAGCGGACCTGCTCGACGGCGGTGAGGCGATCCTGGGTGCCGCTCGCTACCTGGGTGAGGATGTAGCCGCCGAAGCCGTCGCGCGTGAGGGCATGGTCGGCCTTGAAGCCGCTTACTGCGAAGACATCGAAGCCCGCCCCGCCATCGACCGTTTCCGCGCCTGAGCCGCCGCTGATGAGATCGTCGCCCGCGCCGGTGGCGATAAGGTTTGACCCACCGCCGGTGCCGGCTTCCACCGTATCATTGCCGGCGCCGGTCGTGACCGCATTCGACCCGCTCCCAAGGCCGATCCAGACCGCCTCAAATCCCGCATAGGTGCTGCGGTTGCCCGACAGCACGCCGGCCGCGTCAACCACTACGCTGGCGCCGGGGGTGCTCGCCAGATCAAGCATGAGAGTGTCGGTGCCCACGCCGCCATCGATGGCGATGGTGGCACCCGTGGCAGTAGGCCCGGCATCGACATAAACCGCATTGTCGTCGTTCGAGAGGGTGAGCGAAACCCGCTCGACCCCATCAAACCAACTCAGGCCGACGAAACCCTGAAAGGCGCTGCCATCGGCCATGATGAAAACGTCGGGGCGGAGGCCGAGCAATCCCGCATCGTTGCGGACGAGGCTGTCCACTCCCCCGCTGGCATGGACATAGGTGATCGCCGGCCCGGAAAGGACGAACTGGTCATCTCCGGAGCCAGTTTTCAGGTCGACATATTCGATGTTGGTGAGCCGGGTGCCGTTGGAGAGGGTGCCTGAGCCGGTGGCGCCGTTCCAAACGAAGTCGAGCGGATCGGCGACTGGCGAATAATCGCCCTGCCACTGGTCATACCCCGCGCCGCCGTCGACCGTATCCTGACCGCCTGCCGACCAGATCGCATCGTCACCCGTGCCGGTGACGACGGAGTTGGCGCCGGCACCCACGGCAATGAGGAACTGTTCGAAATCGGCCCAGGTGCCGCGGTTGGCGGCGATTGAGCCATCGGCGGCGACAAGGAAGCTGGTTCCGGCGAGCGCGGAGAAATCGACCGCGAGGGTATCGAACCCGAGACCTCCGGAGAGGTTGATCGTGGCGCCCTGAACGAGCGGGACGGCATCGACGTAGGCATAGTTGCTGCCATCGCCGAGCGCCGCGTTGATATGTTCCATCCCGGCAAAAGTGGCATTGGCCACGCTCCCCGCGAAAGTGGCGCCACCGCCGTTTTCGAACGAGGCGGAATAGGGCAGGCCAAGATCGCCGGTATCGTCCCAGGTGAGCCAATCGTCGCCCCCCCCGCCATCGACGCGGAAGGTGCCGAGGCCCTTCAGCAGGAAACTGTCATCCGCCGAGCCGGTGACGATCGACCCGCCCTCAATCCCTGTGAGCGTGGTGCCGTTGGTGACATAGCCCTGGCCCGTGGAGGTATCGTAGGAAAAGCCGAGCGTGCTGGACCAGGCCGAATAGTCTCCATTCCAGAGATCCATGCCGGCGCCGCCGTTGATCACGTCGATGCTGCCGGCAGACCAGATCGTATCGTTGCCGGCGCCGGTGCTGATCGTGTCATTGCCGCCAGTGGTGCGGATGATGTCCGCGCCGAGCTGGGTGGTGACGATGTTGGAGCCGGGCCCAAGCGTAATATCGAACTGGTCCCACCCCGAGAACGTGCCTCGGTTGCTGGTGACGAGGAAGTTGGCGGCCTGCTGGAAAGTGGTGTCAGCCAGGGTGGAGAAATCGATCCGGAGGAGATCGAAGCCGACGCCGCCATTGAGCAGCAGCGTGGCCCCGGCATTTAGGGGGGCGGCATCGATCGTGAGGCTGTCGTTCCCCGAGGACAGGGTGAGGGCAAGGGCTTCCACCCCTGAGAAGGTGACCGAATTGGCGGCAGGCAGAATGCTGTTGCCGATCAGCCCGGAGAATGTGCCGGCGCCGCCTGCCGCAACTGTGCCGGTAACGCCGAGGAGGGTGGAATAATCGATGGTGAGCAGATCGAACCCCGCTCCTCCTGCCACCGTATCGCGGCCGAGCAGGGGGGAGAAGTTATCGGCGCCTGTCGTTCCGATGAGGCTGTCATTGCCGTTGGTACCGGTGATGGTGGCCATGGTTTCCTGCCCTGCACATTGTTGACGCCGAGAGCCGTACGGGGCTCTGCGCCAGTCCGCAGATTAGAGAAGTCCGGCAAGTTGAGCGGGGAGCTGCGGCCATTCCGGATGCAATTGGCAGTGCCGGCATGTCGGCATGATATGGTGCCGACAGGCTGCATCCTGAACTCTGCAGTTGACGTTGCCGCCGATCTTGGCCGATCGTGTGCAGTCGAAAGGCGGGCGAGCGCGAACACGGCCACGGCACGAGGACGATGCTTCCATGTCGGAATTCGAGAAGCCGGTCAGTCCCACATTCACCCGCCAGGGCGTTATGGCCGCATCGCGTGCAGCAGACGAGCCCGACCTGACGTGGCTACCCGCGTGGCAGCTGCGTGAACTGGTGATCGCCAAGCGTGTTTCGGCCCTGGAAGTTACCGATCACTTCCTCGAGCGCGTGGCACGACTCGATCCGCTGCTCCACATGTTCCGCCAGATCGATCCAGATGCGGCGCGCGCCTCGGCACGGGCCGCCGATCGTCGCATGGCTAAGGGCGAGGCGCCGGGGCCCCTCCACGGCATTCCTATCGCACTGAAAGAGAATGTCGCCATGGCCGACATGCCTCTGTCCAACCCCCTCGATCCCGATCCGGCGGCGGCCGTCTCCCGCATCTCGGCCCGGGACTCGGTGGTTGCCGACCGGCTGCGCCGGGCTGGGGCAATCATCGTGGGGGTGAGCATCATGCCGGGCATGGGGGTCGGACCCGGCATGACTGACCTTGTCGACCATCCCCGCAATCCCTGGGACCCGTCACGCGTGCCCGGCTCGTCAAGTGCCGGCAGCGCCGCCGCGGTCGCTTCGGCTGCGCTGCCGGTTGCCATTGGCTCGGACGGGGGCGGCTCGACCCGACTGCCTGCGGCGATGACTGGCATTATCGGCCTGCATACGACGATCGGGAGGGTGCCCCATATCGACCCGCAGCGGCCCAGGGTGAACCTCACCAGCAGCCTCGGCCCGATGACCCGCGACGTGCGGGATGCCGCTATGATCATGAACGTCATCGCCGGCCCGGACGGCCGCGACATGCTTTCATCGATGCACGGCCCGGCGCCCGACTATACCGCAGGACTCGGACGCGGCGTGACCGGGCTGCGGCTGGCCTGGACCGACGATTTCGGCTTCGGCAGCCGCTACGCAGTTGCGCAGACACCGCAGGTCGTCGCGGCAGTGCGGAGCGCGGCGCTGCGTGTGGGCGAGCTTGGCGCCCGGGTGGAGTGCACCGGTGAAGTCTGGGAAAGCTTCCATCCGCACGTGTTCGTCACGGAACTTGCCTATGGCATCGGTCGTCCCGGAGTTACCGCGTGTACGGATGCCATTGAGGAAGCTTTTGGCGTTCGCCAGCGCAATCTTGCGAGATTTCAATCGCTGTTCGCTGATCACGACCTGCTGATGAGCCCGACGATCCAGTTCACCGCCCCAACGGTCGATGCCTGGGACGCCTCGTGGAAGGACCCCAATTTCGTTCCGGTATACACGTCGGCCACCTACATGTTCAATTGGTTGGGGTTCCCGGCGATTTCCGTGCCGTGCGGTTTGCTCGACGGTATGCCGGTGGGCCTCCAGATGCTGGGTCCGCCCAACAGTGAGCCACTGTTGCTGCGGGTGGCTGATGCCTTTCTGCGCCAGTTCCCTCGAAACGAACGCGCGCCGGTCAGCTAGGGTTGGGACCCACGCACCACGGCAGCAGGGCCACGGTGGCGATCAGGCTTGCGTTCGGTTGAAATCGGTAGTTGATGCGAGATCGCGCGAGGACGTCTGGCGAGACCGACGCCCGCAATCCGGGAGAGATCGAGTGGCAGCAGAATTGAGGTTCGATGGCAAGGTGGCGATGGTCACCGGCGGCGGCGTCGGGTTGGGACGGGCATACAGCCTGCTGCTCGCGGAACGAGGCGCCAAGGTGGTGGTCAATGGCAACTTCCGCGAATCCGGTAGCGGTCCGGAAGAGGACGTTGCACGCGAAATTCGCGAAATGGGCGGCGAGGCTATCGGCGTGAACGGCAGCGTCTCCGACGACGAGGCGGCCAGGCGAATGGTGGCTCAGGCAGTCGACGCCTTTGGCCGGCTCGACATCCTGATCAACAATGCCGGGTTCGGCGGCATGAAGCCATCGATCTTCGACGCCCCAACCGAGGAAACCCAAAAGCTCATCGAGAACCACCTCTACGGGCACCTGCGAATGTCGCGCGCGGCCTTTCCTCACCTGGCGAAGTCTGGTGCCGGCCGGATCGTCACCACGGGCTCGTCGGTAGCCATGGGCTGGGAAAGTCCGGAGGGCCATGATGGTACCTACAGCGTGGCCAAGGCATCGCTGTTTGCCGCGACCCGGCAACTGGCCGGCGCCGGTGCGGCGCATGGGATCAAGGTCAACATGATCATGCCATGGTCGATCACTCCGCTCGTCCTGCGCAATATCGGGCACACCCCGTTGGGCAAGTGGATGAACGACAAGCTCCAGCCCGACCGGGTTTCGCCGGTTGTCGCCTATCTCGCCCACGAAACCTGCCCGTGCACCGGTCAGTTCATCTCGGCTGCGGGGGGACGGGTGACCCGGATCGTCTATGCCTCGCCCACCGGCTATTTCAATCCGGACCTGTCGCTCGAGGACGTGCGCGATAACTGGGCGGCGATCATGGGCAGGGTCGACGAGACAGGCACCCTGCACGATTTTTACGAAGTCGCAGGTCAGCCCACGGAATTTGCCAAGATCAAGGAGCTGGTCGGCGAATAGGCTGCCCCAAGGGAGAGTCGTATGGGAATACTGTCAGGGCGCGTGGCGATTGTCACCGGCGCCGCATCGGGGATCGGGCGCAGCGTTGCCGAGCGCTACGCGCGCGAAGGCGCTGCGGTGGTCGCCGCCGATATCAGCGCTGCCGGCCTGCAGAACCTGATCGACTCTGTTGGCGATGGGATGAGGTTCGCCATCGTGCCGTGCGACGTGGGCGAGGAGAGCCAGATCGACAGGGTCGTGCAGACGGCGCTGGAGCGGTTCGGCCAGATCGATATTCTTGCCAACATAGCCCAGGGGGGGATGGCCGACCACACCTACCTTGAGCAGACGACCAGCGCGGGAGCGCTGCAGAGCTTCGTGACCGGCCCGCTCCAGTCGCTTCTGTTCATGCAGAAGTGCCTGCCCTCGATGCGCGAGCGCCATTATGGTCGTATTATCAACGTTTCCTCGCATTCGGCGCTGAGCGGGGCTCCGGGCTACACCCCCTATGAAATCGCGAAAGGAGCCATCCAGGCGCTGACCCGCAATGCGTCGCAGGAATGGGGCCAGCATGGCATCACGACCAATTGCGTCCTGCCAATCATTCGCACCCCTGCCTATGACCTGTCGCAGCAGGGGCGCGATGTGGTGGCTCATCTCGAACAGACAATCCCGGTCAAGCGCTTCGGCACGCCGGACCAGGACTGTGCGCCCGTGTTCCTGTTCCTTGCCAGCGAGGAGGCTGGCTACGTGAACGGGCAGATGATCGGCGTGGATGGCGGCCATCAGCTGATCGCCTGAACCAAGGCGGACAGACTGTCCGACAGCGGCTCCTGTTCCCGTCGCTCATTGGAAAGGCGAGAGAAGCATGACCACCCCTTTCGAACTTGTGCAATACAATCACATGAACCAGCTCGTCGATGATTACGATGCTGCCGTGGCCCATTTCAGCAACGTGCTGGAGGCCCAGTTTCTCTGGGAAACCCCGCTCAATCCGTTTACCCATGCCTGTCTGGTGAATTTCGGCGGGGCAATCATCGAACTTGTCGAGAAGCGCCGCCCGATGGCGCAGAAGCCGCCGCACATTACTCCGGCCGCTGATGATCCCGGGTCATTCTGGTACTGTGTGGGTACGACCGGGTTCATCATGGACTGGGACCGGCTCGGACCGCATTTTGCCGGATGCGAGTTCATGGTGCCCGACCTCCCGGCAGCGATCGAATCGGCACGGCAGCAAGGCCTGCGGGTGTTCGACCAGAGCGAGTACGATTTCATTATGACCCAGGCCGAGCAGTGCCAGGGCATAGCCTTCGAACTGACCACCTGGGACTGGTATGCCGAGCCGACCCTGCCGTTTTACGTCGAAGACCTGAAGCGGGCCGACTATTGGGCCAACGAGCATCCCTTGGGCATCACCGGCTATCGATTCTCGGTTGCCTTGAACGACAACAGCTCTTGCGCCGAAGCGATGGAGCGCATGTGCCGCGGCAAGCAGGTCTATCGGGAAGTGCGCCCGAGCATCTCGGCCACTGCCATTGGCGTGCAGATCGGCGACATCGTGGTAGATTTCCTGGCCCCGTCCGGTGGTGGCCCGATCCGGGGATTCATCGATCGATACGGCGAACGGATCCGCGCGATGATTTTCAAGGTGAAGGACATGGATGCGGTCCGGAACTTCTTCGCGGCAAAGAACGTCCCACTCATCGGTGGGGATCGTCCGAATACCGTTGCGATCGTTCCCGACCAGAACCTGGGCGTGCTCTACCAGTTCGAACAGGAGGAGCACGGCTGATCGACATGGCGTGCCTGGTCGCCACCCTTGATCAATTCATTGGTTGAACGCCCGGGGCGAGGAGCAACGAGGAGACTGGTGATGGCCAACCCCGATCTACACTGGCAGCCCGGCTGGCAGCTTGCGCGGCAGATCGCCGCAGGAGCTCTTTCCCCGGTCACGCTGGTCGAACACTGCTTCGCCCGGATCGATCGGCTGGAGCCCGAGCTTCATGCCCTCGCCGCGCTACGCCGCGACGAGGCCGTGGCCGAGGCCCTTGAGGCAGAGCGCAAGATCGCGGCGGGTGAGCCGCTGGGCCCGCTGCATGGCGTGCCGGTCCTGATGAAAGACGAGGCCTGGGTGGGGGGCACGGTTGCTTCGGCCGGTTCGCTGCTGCTCAAGGACTTTCTCCCGGAAGCAGATGGAACAGTCGCCGCGAGGCTGCGGGCAGCCGGAGCGATCGTGCTGGCCATGACCAATACGCCCGAATTCATGGGCTTCAGCCGGGGCGCAAATCGCCTGCGGCCCGAGACGCGCAACCCGTGGGACACCCGTCGCGTGCCTGGCGCATCAAGCAGCGGCACCGGGGCGGGGCTTGCCGCCGGCTACGCCCCGCTCGGGATCGGCTCTGACGGCGGCGGCTCGATCCGCATCCCGTCGTCGTCCTGCGGACTGTTCGGCCTGTTCCCGACGCCCGGGCGCGTGCCCGACACCGGCAGCTTCTCCTATGCCGGGATCGCCAGCCTGGGGCCCATGACCCGCGACGTTCGCGACGCGGCGATGCTGCTGCAGGCCATCGCCGGACCAGACCGCAGCGATCCGAAAGCTGATGGCTTTCCGGTTGAGGATTTTCTCTCGGAGCTAGATGGCGGCGTTGCGGGCATGCGCTTCGCCTGGTCGCCCGATTACGGCCACGTAAGCGTCGACAAGGACGTCCTCAGGCAGGTACGCTCCTGTGCCGCCGGGCTTGAGGAGCAAGGCGGCACGATTACTCAAACTGATGTCGACTTCGGCGACCCCTGGCCCTGGCTGGTCCGGGTCATAAATGGCCAGATAGCCAGTGGCGAAGCCTCGTCATGGCTTGCCGGTCCCACCATGCAATCGCTGTTGTCTGCTCCCGGCAGTCGGGACCTGCTGTGCGGATATACGCTTGATCACCTGGATAATGCGCCGCCCGTTGACGAGCGCTCACAACAGGAAGCGCGCGCTTGGGTAGCGGGGTTGAAGGCGAAGTTTGCCACTGTGTTCGAGCACTACGACGCGGTCCTTTCGCCGACCATGCCGCGCGTGTCGCCGATCCTGCCGGAAGACCCCGACGAGGATCCCTATCCGGAGCGCAATTGCGGTACTTACTTCACCGCCACCTGCAACATCGCCGAAATCCCCGCGGCATCCTATCCGGCGGGCCTGGTCAAGGGCCTGCCGGTGGGACTGCAGGTCGTGGGTCCACCGGGCAGCGAGGCCAGGATCCTGCGCATCTGCCGTGCTCTGGAACGCGCGCGCCCGTTCACTGCCCATCCGATGCTCGCTGGTTAGTCCTTGAC
Source organism: Novosphingobium sp. (assembly GCA_035719485.1). Taxonomy (GTDB): domain Bacteria; phylum Pseudomonadota; class Alphaproteobacteria; order Sphingomonadales; family Sphingomonadaceae; genus Novosphingobium. Next base: position 1,830 of record DASTGC010000043.1, on the reverse strand, counting down.
CCCAGGGGCCCCCTGAGGGGGTAACTGGCTATCGGGGAATGGTGCCCAGAAGAGGACTCGAACCTCCACGCCCTTGCGAGCGCCAGCACCTGAAGCTGGTGCGTCTACCAATTCCGCCATCTGGGCACGGGCAGCGGGCCAGTGGCTCGCCGCGAGGTAGGAGCGCGCCTCTAGGGGAGGTGGGGAGGGGTGTCAACACCTGGCCCGGCCACGCCGGTGCAGCCGATACCTGTTTCCGCCTTGCCCGAAACGTCTGGTCAACCCGGCGGATGCGGAATAGTCTTTTTCGGGCGTGCGGGCCGGTGAGGAAAGTACGGGTATGAGTGGTGTGGCGGCGAATCGTGGCGGAGCGAATGGTTCCGCGAAGGGAGCCGGAGGCGCGCACGAAATCCGCCATTCCATCTGCCGGGTCTGCCTGAACGGCTGTCCGATCCTCGTCGAGATCGAGAACGGCCGCGTCACCGGCGTGACCGGCGATCCCGCCGGCCCGCTGCATCACGGCTACAGCTGCCACCGGGGCCGCGCCCTGCCCGAACTGATGTACGACCCCCGGCGCGAGCTGCATCCGACCAGGCTGATGCCCGATGGCACCCGCGCCCGCATCGGCCTCGACCAGGCGATCGACGAGATCGTGGAGAAATTGCGGGCGATCATCGCCGAACATGGGCCCGATGCGGTCGCCATCTACAGCGGCACCGCCGTGACCAAGTCGGCGCCGCTGATGCCGCTGGCCGACTCGTTCCTCGAGGAACTGGGCGGCAGCCGCATCTGGAGTGCCAATACCCTCGACCAGCCGGGCAAGCAGATCGCGCACGGGCTGCACGGCTACTGGAAGGCGCCGCCCCAGGCCTTCGACAATCCCGAAGTGATCCTGTGGATCGGCATCAACCCGGTGATGACCTATTTCGGCATGCCCTGCGGATCGCCTCAGGCCTACATTCGCGACCAGCTGGCACGGGGCACGAAGATCATCTCCATCGATCCGCGCGCGCATGAAACCGCGCGGCGATCAACTCTGCATATCCAGCCGCGCCCCGGCCACGACGTCGCGATCGTCGCCGGGATGATCAGGACCATTCTCAGTGAAGACCTCTACGACCACGAATTCGTGGCGGAAAACGTCGAGGGGCTCGACGATCTGCGGGCTGCCGTCGAACCGTTCACGCCGGAACTGGTGGCGGAGCGGGCCGACATATCGGCGGATGACCTGATCGCGGCCGCCCGCATGTTCGCCGCGGCAAAGCGCGGCTATGCGGTTGCCGGCACAGGCCCAAGCATGGGCACGGCGCAAGGAACCGTGTTCGAGTATCTGATCCTGGCGCTGGACACGATCTGTGGCCACTACCTGCGGGCGGGCGAGGAAGTCGTCACGCCCGGCACCCTCTCCGGCGTGCCGACCTTCAAGGCGCAGGCGCACGGGCCGATCCCGGCTTTCGGCTATGGGCGCAGGCTGCGCTTCCGGGGCTTCACCGAGACGCTCGGCGGATTGCCGACTTCTGCCATGGCCGAGGAGATCCTCACCCCCGGCGAGGGCCAGGTCCGTGCCTTGTTCGTGGTCGGTGGCAATCCGGCCGCCGCCGTCACCGACCAGTTGCAGATGCTCGAAGCGCTCGAATCGCTCGACCTGCTGGTCACCACCGATATCCACATGTCGTCGACGGCGCGGCGCGCGCACTACAACATCGCCCCGAAGATGCAGCTCGAGACCGTGGCGATGCGCGGCGATCATCCGCCCAACATCTATGCCAACGCGCACATGGGCATGGCGGCCGCCTATGCGCAGTACGCGCCGGTGCTGGTGGACCCGCCCGAGGGTTCGGAAGTGATCGA
>DASTGC010000042.1:0-3944 GCA_035719485.1 Novosphingobium sp. | reverse complement strand
TCGGGATTCATGGTGGGCAGCGCGAGCACGGTCTGCACAGTGTCGCGCGCGGTCAGTAAGGGCACGAAGAACCGCGCCCCCGCCTGCGCGCCGGTGCTGGCCTGGAAGGCGATGACCACGCTGGTAATGGCGACGCGCCGGGTTCCGGCGAGGCCGGCGGCGGTGCTGTCGGTGAAGGCGGCGGCGGCAGTCTGCGAGAAAGCCGGCTGGCCAGTGAGCGCAAGAGCGATGACGGCAGGAATGGAAAGCGCGCGAAGCAACGACTGGCGCATGGATGTCCCCCCAGACAGGTGTGCGCGACCCGGGCGGGTTCTTGCGCAACGATTGCGGCCTTGTCTAGAGGTCGCCCGGATTGCTCGACAATCCGGGCCGAGGCGATATTCCGGCTTGTGGGACCGGGCGCACAGGTGGAGGGATTGAGATGAGAGCGATACGAATCCTGTTCGCGGCGGCGTTGCTGCTGGGAGCACCCGTGCTGGCCGGGCCGGCGAGCGCGCAGCTGGCGGCGGTGGCCCTGCCGGGGCCGCAGGCGATCTCGGAGACGGACAAGCAGGCGGGAGCCAAGGCCGATCCGCAGATGAGCGCTGAATACGGCGGCGCCTATGCCGGTCCCCAGGCAGCAACCGTGCGGCGCGTGGGCCTCGCCGTGGCGCGGCAGACCGGGATTGCCGGGGTCGAGCGGGATTTCTCGTTCAAGCTGCTCAACTCACCCGTGCCCAATGCCTTCGCCATCCCCGGGGGCTATGTCTATGCCACCCGCGGGCTCGTCGCGCTGATGAACAACGAGGCGGAGCTGGCCTTCGTCCTCGGTCACGAGGCCGGGCATATCGCCGCCCATCATTCCGACAAGCGCCAGAAAGTCACCCAGCGCTCGGTCCTGCTCGGCGCGCTGGGCCAGGCCGTGCTCGGTGCCGTCCTCGGCAACGGCACCCTCGGCCAGGTCGGGGGCTCGCTCGGGCAGGCGGGGATCAACCGCCTGGTGGTCGGCTCGGTGATGAGCCACAGCCGCGGCGAGGAGTTCGAGGCCGACGATCTCGGCGTGATCTACACCCAGAAGGCCGGCTACGATGCCTCCGCCAGTGCCGATATCCTCGGCTCGCTCGCCGCGCAGACGGCGCTCGACAGCCAGGTCTCGGGCAGGTCGCGGACCACGCCTGGCTGGGCCATGTCGCACCCGGATCCGGCGGCGCGGGTGGCGCGGGCGCGGCAGCGGGCGGCAAGCCTTGCGGCGCGGGGCGGGGCGCGCAACGGCGACGCGTTCCTTGCCGGGCTCGACGGCATGCTGTTCGGCGACGATCCGGCGCAGGGCGTGATCGAGGGCCAGAGCTTCCTCTACCCGCCCGACCGGGTCGCCTTCACCGCGCCCACCGGCTACGGCATGAACAACGGCACCAATGCGGTGACGATCACGCCCACTGCCACCGGCCTCTCCGGCCAGGCCCGCTTCACCGGCGGCAAGTTCGACGGCGACCTCGATGGCGTGGTCAACCGGGCGATGGCCGCGCTCACCCAGGACGGCGCCGCGCCGGCGGTCGAGACCACCCGCCTCACGATCAGCGGCCTCGATGCGCGCCGGGCGTCTGTCAGGGCGCAGGACGGCAACGGCACCCAGCTCGACGTGACGGTGACCGCTATCGCCGCTGCTCCGGGCACCGCCTATGCCTTCACCGTGCTCCAGCCGGCGGGGCAGGGGCTGGGCGACCTTGCGGCGCTCGTCTCCTCCTTCCGGCGCCTGAGCGAGAGCGAGGCGGCAGCCGTGCGGCCGCGCGTGCTGCGGGTGGTCAGCGTCGCCCGGGGGGATACGGTGGCCACGCTGGCCAAACGCATGGCCTACGATCGTATGCAGGTGGAGCGCTTCCTGGTCCTCAACGGCCTGCCCGCAGGAACGACCGCCCTTGCGCCCGGGCGCAAGGTGAAGATCGTGGTCTGGGGCGGTCCGAAGTAGGCCGATCGCCTCCGGCGCGAACAGGCCGGGGGAGTCACCATTCAGTCGTAGCTGTCCTCGTCGTCCTCGTCGTCCTCGTCCACCAGTTCCTCGATGGATTCGTCGTCGTCTTCCGGATCGATATATTCGAGCGGGTTGAGGCCCAGTTCCGCGGCAACCTCCAGTTCGGTGGCAACGACGGTGATCTCGCTGCCATCTTCCAGCTCGATCAGCGTCGTCTCTTCTTCCTTGCCTTGCCCCAGGTGAACGACATCGTCGGAATTGACTTCGATGTCGTCCCCGTCGGGGGTCTCGAATGTTGCCTTGCCCATCAGGTTCCTCCTTGCATTAGGGAGCGAACCGCGCAGGGCCGAGAGAGTTCCTTGCTGAACTGAAGGTCAGTCCCGTGGCTTGGCCGCCGCAGCCGCGCGGGCCTTTTCCGCGTTGCGCTCGGCAATTCGCGCGAGCATTTCGGGCGTGGCCGGGCGCGCCGGCCAGGCGCAGCCCCGCTGCAGCCCGACTCCCTTGAGGAACCCGCGCCGCGCCGTGCCGGCATTGATTGCCGATTGCAGCTTGCGCTCCTGCTCGCTCGCCCCTGAAAGCTGGCGGATCACGCCGCGAAACGGGATGAACGAACCCACCACCGACTGCGCGACCTTGCCGGCGCTGACCTTGGCGCGGCTCGCCTGGGCAATGTCGATGTCATCCCCCAGCACGGCGTTGAGTTGCTGGACCTCGGCCGTGATGGCGGGGCAACGGGCACCTCGTGGCAGGCCATAGGGATCGGCTTCTGCCGCGATCAGGGCAGGGGGGATCTCGTTTTTCTTGAGGTTGAGGTCGGTCGCCGGGGTGGCGACCACGTCAACCGCAGTCGGCTCCCGGTCGGTAATCGGCTTCGTCGGTGCGGGGTCTGGCGCGGTTGCCGGCGTCGTTCCCTGGGCGAGGGCGGGGGCGGGGGTCCCGGCGATGAGCAGGAGCGGCGCGGAGAGCAGGTGCAAGCGGTTGTTCACGGGGCCAATCTCCCGATGTCAGCGTGAGCGCAGGTCGGTAAAGGTGTTGCAGTCGTCCTCGTTGCCGGACTCCATCCCCTTGCGCAGCCATTGCATGCGCTGGGCAGAAGTGCCGTGCGTGAAGTTTTCCGGGCTGGGATTGCGGCCGGCGTTCTTCATCAGCGTGTCATCGCCGATCTGGTGCGCGGCGTTGAGCCCGCTTTCCATGTCGCCCGGCTCCAGCCGGTCGCGGTTCTTGGCAGCCCACATCCCGGCATAGCAGTCCGCCTGGAGCTCAAGCCGGACCGAAAGCTGGTTGGCCGCGCCGGGGTTGCGTTCCTGCAGCTGGCGCACCTGGTCGGACACGCCGGTCAGGTTCTGGATGTGATGGCCATATTCATGGGCAATCACGTAGTCCCGCGCGAAGGCGCCGGTGGCGCCAAGCTGTTCGCTCATCTGGCGGTAGAAATCGGTGTCGAGGTAGATGCCGTTGTCGGTCGGGCAATAGAACGGGCCCATCGCGCTTTGCGCCGCGCCGCAGCCTGATCGTCCCATTTGCGAATAGAACACCAGCTTGGGCCGGCTGAACGCAAGGTTCGATTCCTGGAAAATCGGCGCCCAGGTCTTGTTGAGGGATGACAGCGCATTGCAGCTCTCCCGGCTGGCCTCGTCCACCGTGCAGCTCTCGCTGGCCGTTGTTCCGGCGCGCGGCTGCTGGCCGGGAAGGGGCCCGCCAACCTGGCTGGTCTCGCTGCCGCCCTGCATGCCGCCGATCAACTGAAGCGGATTCACCCCGAAGATGGCCGCCGCGATCAGCGCGATGATCAGGGTCCCGCAGCCGATGTGCCCACCGCCGATGCCAAGGGGCAAGCCGCCGAAGCCGCCCCCGCGCTGGTCTTCCACGTCGATCGAGTTCGGGTCGAAATCGTCAAGTCGCATCGTAGAGCCTGTCCTGTCGAGGGGGAAGCCTCGGCACGGAGCCGAATTTGGCCCAGCGCGAGGAGAGAGGAGGGAGCCATGACATCGCATGG
>DASTGC010000041.1:0-17256 GCA_035719485.1 Novosphingobium sp. | reverse complement strand
CTGGTCGTCGCGCGCTGGGAGGGTGCGCTGGACCGGGGGAAATTGGCGACCGCGCTGGCCCATGAGCCTGTCGAATGAAAATTCTGTTCGTCCACCAGAACATGCCCGGCCAGTTCAAGCACCTCGCCCCCGCCATGGCCCGCGCCGGGCACGATGTGGTGTTCCTCACCCAGCGCGCCGACGTCGACTTGCCCGGCGTGCGCCGGGCCACCTATGCCAAGCCGCGCGCCGCCCATGCCTCGACCCACCACTACGTCCGCCTGTTCGAGAACAGCGTGCTTGCGGGGCAGCAGGTCGTTCGCGCCTGCATGCAGCTGCAGAAGCAAGGTTGGGTTCCGGACGTAATTGTGGCCCACCCAGGATGGGGCGAGGCGCTGTTCGTCAAGGACGTCTGGCCGAAGGTGCCGCTGCTCAATTTCTGCGAGTTCTATTACGGCGGCGAGGGTTCCGACATCGGCTTCCTCGCCGACGAGCCGGCCGATATCGACATGATCTGCCGGGTGCGGGCACGCAATGCGAGCCACCTGTTGAGCCTTGAGGCCTGCGATGCGGGAATAACGCCGACGCAGTGGCAATTGAGCCGCCACCCGCAGCCGTTCCAAGACAAGATCCGAGTCATCTTCGACGGGATCGACACCGGCCACGTACGGCCGGATGCCCGCGCCCGGTTCGCCCTTCCCGGTGGCCGCGTGCTGACCGCCGCCGACGAGGTGGTTACCTATGTCGCCCGCAACCTCGAACCCTATCGCGGATATCCCAGCTTCATCCGTGCCCTGCCCGAGCTGCTGGCGGCGCGGCCCGGAGCGCAGGTGGTGATCGTGGGTGGCGACGAGGTTTCCTACGGCCGCAGCCCCCCTGACGCTACCACCTGGCGCGAGTACATGGCCCGCGAGGTGAGCCTCGATCCCGCGCGGGTCCATTTCGTGGGCAAGCTACCCTATTCGCAGTACCTGTCGCTGCTGCAGATTTCCGCGCTTCACATCTACCTGACCGTGCCATTCGTGCTGTCGTGGTCGTGCATCGAGGCCTTGAGCGCCGGCTGCCTTGTGCTGGCCTCGAACACGGCCCCCGTGCTGGAAGCGATCGCGGATGGGGTGAACGGGCTGCTGTGCGATTTCCACACACCCTCGGACATCGCGGGCAAGGCAGCGGCAGCGCTGGAGGCGCGGGCCGACATGGCCGGATTGCGCAAGGCGGCGCGGCAGACCGTGCTGGAGCGCTACGACCTCTCGCACTGCCTGCCCGCGCAGATGGCGCTGGTGGCGGAAGTGGCGGCGATGCGGGGGTAAGCCTGCCGCCAACCGCTCCTCAAGCCGCCTCGCGGGCCCGCTCGATCAGCTGGTCCGCCGCCTTCCCGGCCACTTCGGCAAGGTGATCGAACCTGGCCGTGAAGGTGGCCAGGCCCTGGCTCGCGGCGCGCAAGTCCGCCTGCAGGCGGTGCAGCTCGGCCTCGGGGACCAGGGCGGCGATGGTCTCCCACTGGTGCCAGCCCTCGCGGTGCGTCATGCCGAGCACCCGCGCCCGGCGGCTGGCCAGGGCCGAGGTGATCCGCGAGGCACCGCCGGGCGGCGCGTGGATCTCCACCTCCGCCACCGGTTCGAGCAGGTAGGGCGCAGCGGCGGCCAAGGCGGCGCTCATCGCAAGACGCCCGGCGGTGCGGAAGGCGAGCTCCGAACTGTCGACGCTGTGGTAGGAGCCATCGACCAGGGCAACGGCGACATCGACCACCGGGAAGCCCAGCGGCCCGCGGGCCATTGCATCGCGAATGCCCTGCTCAACCGCCGGGATCCACTGCCGGGGCACGACCCCGCCGCTGATCCGGTCCTCGAACACGAAGCCCTCGCCTCGTCCGAGCGGGCGCAGTTCGATCAGAACGTCGCCGAACTGGCCGTGGCCGCCCGACTGCTTCTTGTGCCGCCCGCGCTGAGTGGCGGGCTTGCGGATCGTTTCCCGCAAGGGGAGCGTGGGGCTGCGCGTCACCAGCTTGAGGCCGTGACGGCGGCGCAGGCGTTCGAGCGCCAGGGCGACGTGGTCTTCGTCCAGCCCGCGCAGCAGCGTTTCGCGGGTTTCGGCTGGCGTTTCCCAGGCAAGGCCGAGATCTTCTTCGACCAGCCTGGCCAGCGCGCCAGACAGGCGGACCTCGTCGGCATGGTCGGGGACGGCGATCGCCACGGCATGATGGGCTACGCGCCGTTCGCGCCGGTCGGCTGCTGCCGTCGCCGCGCCGATGCCAATGCGCATGCCCGCGCCGACGCCTTCTGCCTTGGCCAGGGCAATGATCTCGCCCGGACCAGCCTCGGTCAGACGGCTCGCGCCGCTGCCTTGCACGGCAAACAGGGCAGCGCGCAGGGCCTTGCCTTCAGGCGCGCGCAGCTCGGCACCGTCGCTCACCCTGCCGCCAAACACCCGTCCGATCGCCAGCCGGCCGACCTGGCTCTCGCCCAGCACCTTGAACATCTCCACCGCGGCGCCGGCGATGCCCAGCCGCTCGGCCGTCACCGCCGGGGCGGGCGTATCATGGCGCAGGGCCTTGAGCAGGCGGCGCAGGCCGAAGCCATGGGTTGCCGAGCCGAACAGCACGGGCACGATCTCGCCGCGCGCGGTTTCGGCGGCCAGATCGTTGGCAATGAGGGCAAGTTCCGGCTCCTCGTCGTTGAGCAGCCGTTCGAGCAGGTTGTCGTCGTGATCGGCGAGCTGCTCGAGGAAATGGGAGCGGGCGGGCTGCTCTTCGGCGCGCAAATAATCGTCGAGCGGGATTGGAGCGGCGGGACCGCCCTCGCGGAACAGGAAAGCGCGGTCGAGTGCGAGATCGACATAGCCGGTCACCGTCCCGCCCCGAATGATCGGCATCTGCCGCGCGACAAGGGGTGCGGCGCTAAGCGGCTGGAGCGCATCGATCAGGGCCGAGACGGAGGTGCCTGAATCGCCTCGCGCCTTGTCGATCCGGTTGACGAAGATGAGATGCGGAATGCCCCGCTCGGCCAGTTGCCGCAGCAGCGGTTCGGCAAGAACCGCGCGCTCGGGCTCTGGCGGGACGACCACCAGCGCGAGGTCGGCCACGGCCAGCGCGCAGTCACCCTCCGCAGCCAGCCCCACCGCGCCCGGGCAATCGAGCAGCGCATAGCAATCCCCGCCCCAGGAGAGCCGTGCGATGTTCAGTTCGGTACTGCTGCCACGCGAGCGCGCTTCGGGGCTGGCGTCGCCCAGCGAGGTTCCAGCTTCGACCGAGCCGCAGCGCTTGAGCGCGCCGGCGGTATGCAACAGGGCTTCCATGAGCGTGGTCTTGCCCGCTCCGGCAGGACCCACGATGGCGATGGCGCGAGCGCCGGCACCAATGGCCTCCATGATCTTCTCCTCGGTTGTGCCCTCCGGCGTCCAAGGCGACTCCCAAGAGAAACATCAGCCAATCCGGTTGCAAATGCAACGAGTGGATTTTCTGGCGCGAGGCCGATCGCCAACGGAGGGGTCAGGTTCCGGCTGGAAGCAGCGAACTCAGCCAGCCCGCAGCTGCTCCACCGCAGCTTTAGCCAAGGGATCGAGCCCCGCGCCATCGGCAAGGATCCCCGCCTTCATCCGCGGGTCCCAAAAGTCGCGGATATGCTGGGCAGTTGCAGCGACCGCGGTGGCCTCGCCCTGGGCAGCGAAGTTGCGGGCGATCTGGTTGGCCATGTAGACGAGCTGGCTCATTCCGCAGGCTCCGCCTGAACGATCCGCCGCGACTGCCTGGTCTGGTCCGCATAGTCCTTCTGCCAGTCGGTCGGGCCGTTGCTCGGGCTCACCTGCACCGCCGTGACCTTGTATTCCGGGCAATTGGTCGCCCAATCCGAATAGTCTGTGGTGACAACGTTGGCCTGCGTGTCGGGATGGTGGAACGTGGTGTAGACCACGCCCGGCGCAACCCGATCGGTGACGAGCGCGCGCAGCGTCGTTTCGCCCACCCGGCTGGCGAGACGAACCATGTCGCCGCTGACCAGGCCACGGTTTTCGGCATCGGTCGGGTGGATCTCGAGCACATCCTCATCATGCCAGACGGTGTTGGCCGTCCGCCGGGTCTGCGCACCGACGTTGTACTGGCTGAGGATGCGTCCGGTGGTGAGCAGCAGCGGATAGCGCGGACCGGTCTTCTCATCGGTTGGCACATAATCGGTGACGACGAACTTGCCCTTGCCGCGCACGAAACCGTCGACGTGCATGATCGGGCTGCCATCGGGGTGCTTGTCATCCACCGGCCATTGCAGCGAACCTTCACGGTCCAGCCGTTCGTGGCTGACTCCGGCGAAGCTCGGGGTGAGGCGGGCGATCTCGGCCATGATCTCGGCCGGATGGGCATAGTTCCAGCCCAGGCCCATGGCCCTGGCCAGTTCCTGGGTCACTTCCCAGTCCTCGTAGCCGTTTGCCGGTTCCATCACCTTGCGCACCAGCTGGATGCGGCGCTCGGCATTGGTGAAGGTGCCGTTCTTCTCAAGGAAGGTCGAGCCCGGCAGGAACACGTGCGCGTAGTTGGCGGTCTCGTTGAGGAACAGGTCGTGGACGATGACGAGGTCCATGGCGGCAAGGCCCGCAGCGACGTGGTGGGTGTTGGGATCGCTCTGCAGGATGTCCTCGCCCTGGACATAAAGCGCGCGAAACGAGCCATCGAGCGCCGCATCGAACATGTTGGGAATGCGCAGACCCGGTTCGGGGTCGAGCGGGACCCCCCAGTCCTGCTCGAACAGGGCTCGAGTGGCGGTGTCGGAGATGTGGCGATAGCCGGAAAGCTCGTGCGGAAAGGAGCCCATGTCGCACGAGCCCTGCACGTTGTTTTGGCCGCGCAGCGGGTTCACGCCGACGCCCCGCCGGCCGATGTTGCCGGTGGCCATGGCGAGGTTGGCGATGGCCATGACCGTGGACGAGCCCTGGCTGTGCTCGGTGACGCCGAGGCCGTAGTAAATTGCTCCGTTGCCGCCCGTCGCGAACAGCCGCGCGGCGGCGCGCAGCTCCGCAGCGGGAATGCGGGTCACCGCTTCAAGCGCTTCAGGGCTGTGCCGCTCTTCAGCCACGAAGCGGGCCCAGTCCTGATACTCGTCCCAGTCGCACCGCTCGCGCACGAACTCTTCGTCCGCCAGCCCGTCGGTGACGATCACGTGGGCCATGGCGGTCAGCACGGCGACATTGGTCCCCGGCTGGAGCGCAAGGTGATGCGCGGCCTCGACATGGGGCGAGCGGACGATGTCGATCCGCCGCGGATCGATCACGATCAGCTTCGCGCCCTGCCGCAGACGCCGCTTCATCTGGCTGGCAAAAACCGGGTGGGCATCGGTGGGATTGGCGCCGATCACCATGATCACGTCGGAATCCATCACCGAATCGAAGTCTTGCGTTCCCGCCGAGGTCCCAAAGGTGGTCTTCAGCCCATAGCCGGTGGGCGAATGGCAAACGCGGGCGCAGGTATCGACATTGTTCGAGCCGAACCCGGCGCGCACCAGCTTCTGGACGAGGAAGGTCTCCTCGTTGGTGCACCGGCTCGAGGTGATTCCGCCGAGCGCCCGGGCGCCATATTGCGCCTTGATGGCATTCAGCCTCGAGGCGGTGAAGGACAGCGCCTCGACCCACGAAACCTCGCGCCATGGCTGGTCAAGGCTTTCGCGGATCATCGGCGAAAGAATGCGGTCCTGGTGATTGGCGTAGCCCCAGGCAAACCGGCCCTTCACGCAGGAATGGCCATGGTTGGCTTTGCCGTCCTTCCACGGCACCATGCGGACGAGCTGTTCGCCCTTCAGCTCGGCCCGGAAGGTGCAGCCGACCCCGCAATAGGCGCAGGTGGTGACCACGGCGCGTTCGGGCTTGCCGATAGCCTTCACCGCCTTCTCGTTGAGCGTCGCGGTCGGGCAGGCCTGGACGCAGGCGCCGCAGGACACGCACTCACTGGAGAGGAAATCGTCCCCCGCCTGCCCCGCACTGACCTTGGACCCGAAGCCGCGCCCGTCGATCGTCAGCGCGAAGGTGCCCTGCACTTCCTCGCAGGCGCGCACGCAGCGCGAGCAGACGATGCACTTGCTGGGATCGAAGTCAAAGTAAGGGTTGGAGACATCCGCCGCCGCCTCGAGATGGTTCTCTCCGGCATAGCCATAACGCACATCGCGCAGCCCCACCTGCGCAGCGGCGTCCTGCAGCTCGCAGTCGTTGTTGGCCGAACAGGTCAGGCAATCGAGCGGATGGTCGGAGATATAGAGTTCCATCACCCCGCGCCGCAGCTTCTCCAGCTTCGGCGTCTGGGTGTGAACCACCATGCCTGCGGCCACCGGCGTGGTACAGCTGGCTGGCGTTCCGCGCATGCCGTCTACCTCGACCAGGCAGAGCCGACACGAGCCAAAGGCCGAGAGATTATCGCTGGCGCAGAGCTTGGGGATTGCTCCGCCGCTCAGCGCTGCAGCGCGCATCACCGAGGTTCCTTCCGGGACGGTGACCGCGCGGCCATCGATGGTCAGCGTGACCGTGCTGGCGGACCGGGCAGGCGGCGTGCCAAAATCGCTTTGCGGGACGTAGCCCATGAATTCTCCGGTTTCGTTCGGGCAACAATATAGCACAGTCGCGGCGAGTTTCGAGGTGGCGATCCCGCACAGCTTGCTCAAGGCCCCCGCGCGCCGGGCGGCGCCCCTTCAGCTGTTGCCGCCTCGCTCAGGACTGGGATCGACCCACAGCATGGCATCGTCACGGGCCAGCACCGCGAGGCTGAGCCTGGCTGCCCGGGCGCGTTCGATCGCGAGGCTGGTGGGGGCCGAGATGGCGACGAGCAGCGGACAGCCGGCACGGACGGCCTTTTCGACCAGCTCGTACGAGCAGCGCGAGGTGACCGCGATGAACCCCGCAGCCGGGTCCTCGCCCTGGCGAGCGAGCGCCCCGATCAGCTTGTCGAGTGCATTGTGGCGGCCAACATCCTCGCGCAATGCAACCAAAGTTCCGTCGGTGCGGCAGAAAGCGGCGGCATGGGTGGCGGAGGTCTCCCGGCCGAGCACCTGCCCGGCGCGCATCGCCGCCAGCCCCCGCCGGATGGCGGAAGATTCGACCCGCGCCGGCACTGCGAGGCGTGGGAGCGGGCGCAGGGCCAACTCCACGCTCTCGATGCCGCAGATGCCACAGGAACTGTCGCCCAGCCGGCGCCGCGCCCGCTCCATCAGCGGCCCGGCGCGGTGCGGCGGCAGGTTCAGGCGCGCCACGATCCCGGTGCCCTCGGCTACCGAGGTGAACTCTGCCTCGCCGATCTCGGCGGCGTCGGCGAGGCCTTCGGACAGGAGGAAGCCCGTGATGTAGTCATCGAGGTCGAGCGGGGTGGCCATCATCACGGCGTAGGCTACGCCGTTGAGCTCGATCGCGATGGGGACTTCGAGCGGGACGGCACGGGTGGTCCCTTCACCAGGGCCGGTATAGTCGTCCCGGCAAAGTGCGACGGGCACCGACCCCTCGGTCACCTGCGGAAGTCCTCCGGCCAGTGCGTCAGCGCCGAGCGCACCGGATAGGGCGTGAACCCGCCCAATGCGCAAAGGGAGCCGAACTGCATTGTCTCGCAAAGGTCTTCGAGCAGGGCGAGATCGGTCTCGCGGCTGGGCGGGACCTTGGGCGCATTGCGCATCTGCGGCAGGGCGGCCACGGGATCGGCAGCCGCCGCGCCGCTGCGGATGCGGTCGATCAGCTCCACCCCGCGCGTCGAGCCAATCCGGCATGGGGTACACTTTCCGCAGCTTTCCGCAGCGCAGAATTCCATCGCAAAGCGCGCCATGCGCCCCATGTCCACGGTGTCGTCGAACACCACCATCCCGGCATGGCCGACCAGCGCATCGGCTGCGGCGAAAGCCTCGTAATCAAGTGGCAGGTCGAACTGCGACGGGGGAATGTAGGCGCCGAGCGGACCGCCGACCTGCACTGCCTTGACCGGCCGACCGCTCGCCGTCCCGCCGCCGATTTCCGTCACCAGTTCGCCGAGGGTAATCCCGAAAGGCACCTCGAACAGCCCGCCATGACGCACGTTGCCGGCTAGCTGGACCGGCATGGTTCCGCGGGATCGGCCCACGCCAAGCGAAGCATAGGTTTCGGCTCCGCCCGGCGCGAGGATGTGGGCCGTGGCGGCAAGGGTCAGCACGTTGTTGACCACAGTGGGGCACCCGAACAGGCCTGAAAGAGCAGGCAGCGGTGGCTTCGCCCTCACTTCGCCGCGCTTGCCCTCGAGTGAATTGAGCAGCGAGGTTTCCTCACCGCAGACATAGGCCCCGGCGCCGAGGCGAACCTCGATGATGAACGGCGCCAGCAGCGGCGCGGCGAGCTCGACCGCGGCGCACATCTTGGCGAAAGCATGCGGGTATTCGCTTCTGACGTAGATGTACCCGCGTTGCGACCCGGTTGCATGGGCGGCAATCGCCATGCCTTCCAGCAGCTGGAACGGATCGCCTTCCATCAGCATGCGGTCGGCGAAGGTCCCGCTGTCGCCCTCGTCGGCATTGCAGACGATGTACTTGCGTGCGCCCGGGGCATTGGCGACCGTCTGCCACTTGATGCCGGCCGGGAACCCTGCCCCCCCACGCCCGCGCAGGCCCGAGTCGATCACTTCGGCGACTACCTGCTCCGGCGCCATCCCCCGAGCCCGGTCGAGCCCGGCCCAGCCGCCCAGTGCGGCGTAATCATCAAGGCTCAGCGGCCGGGCGCGGCCGGCGCGGGCGAAGGTCAGCCGGCGCTGCCGGGACAGGAACGGATGGTCGGCAATGGGTCCGATCGCCGTCGGGCTGGTCCCGGCGAGTATTGCCGGGACGTCTGCCGGGGAAACCGGGCCGAATCCGTTGCCGCCGATCTCAACCAGCGGTTCCAGCCAGTGCATCCCCCAGCTCGATACGCGCTCGACAACGCACCCCGCCTCAACAAAGGCAGCGGCCACGGCATCGGCCCCGCAGGCCAGTGCCAGCGCATCGTCGCTGATCCTCACGACGGTCATCGCGCCGCCTCGATCAGCTGGACCAAGCTCGCTTCATCAAGCCGGGCATGGACCACATCCCCCAGACGCGCCGCAGGGCCGGCGCTGCAAAGGCCAAGACAATAGACCGTGGCAAGCCTTACCCGTTGGCCGGCGGCGGCCTCGGCAGCCGCGACGAGCGCTTCGACCCCGCGCGCCTGGCAAGCCTCAGCCCGGCACAGCGCGACGCAGGGCCGGGGATCGGGTTCGGACCGAAAATCATGGTAGAAGCTGACGACGCCATGAACCTCGGCCCGGGACAGGTTGAGCTCGGCGGCAATCGCGCGCTCTGCTTCCGGCGAAACGCAGCCGAACACCGCCTGGACATCGTGGAGAATGGGCAGCAGGGCGCCTTCACGGCCCCGATGGCGGGCGAGGATCGAAGAGAGATTAAGCTCAGTCACGCCTGGCAATTGCGCCGCGGCAGCGACGAGGTCAACCTTCACCACGCCAAGTCTGCATGATGCGCCCGAAACCCGAAAGGAGAACGACCTAAAGTTCGTTGGGGAGCCTCGAGTGGCAGACCAGAGATACGGCACGCCGCTCTGGATGAGACGTTGATAGTTGGCGATAATGATAGGACATGAGAGCCATAAAGGGAGAGTCGATCATGGGACGCAAGCGGGCATTGGTGACAGGCGCAAGCCGAGGTATCGGGAAGGCCATTGCTGTCGAGCTAGCGAGGATCGGCTACGACGTGGTCATTTCCGCGCGGACGATTTCGCCGGGCGAAGTGCGCGACAATTCGCTCACCATCCACCGCAGCGACACCCGTCCGCTGCCCGGCAGCCTGTCGGAGACCGCCGCCGAGATCCGCGCCTTGGGCGGCGAGGCCCTGCCGATTGCGGCAGACCTGACCGATCTTGCCAGTGTCGGCGCCTGTGCACAGCGGATTCTCGACACCTGGGGCGAGATCGATCTCATCGTCCATAATGGCCGTCATCTCGGTCCAGGGCTGATGGACATGTTCATGGACATTCCGCTGGATGCCTATGGCAAGTTCTTCACCGCACATTGCCTGGCACCGATCGTGCTCACGAAGGCCCTGCTGCCGGGCATGCTTGCACGAGGTGAACCGCGGCTCATCACGATCACCTCCTCGGCCCACCTGGAAGTGCCGCCGGGGCTGCCGGGCAAGGGCGGCTGGGGGCTTGGATACGGCGTGGGCAAGGGTGCTGGCCATCCCCTCGCCATGCAGCTTTACGCCGAGTACCGCGACCAGGGCATGCTCTCGTGGAACGTGCAGCCAGGCTATATCGCCACCGAGCGCAACCACGTTTCCATCAAGGACTACGGGCGCGAGCTTACCGGTGTTGCGGGGCCGTCGGTCGTCGGCGCGGTGATCGCTTGGTTGTTGACCACATCGGAAGGCGCGGCCCTCGCCGGAACCATGGTGGAAGCCCAGCCGGTGGCCCGGGCTTACAACCTTCATCCGGCCTGGGACTGAACGCTACCGGTCGCGGAACCGAGCGCGAGTGGGAATCTTACGAGAGAGCTAGCAAGCCACCGGGGTGGGCGCTGCATATTCTGCCCGGAGCGCCTGAACGGCCTGGTAAGCTGTGTGGACCGCATCGCCGATGCGACCGACCTTCCGGCTGTCGCCGATAACCGAAACGGCGATCCCGGTACGACTGAGTTCTTCGGCGAGGGCATTGGACGATTGCCGCCCCTGGGCAAGGAAAACCCGATCGACCAAGATCGTGCGCGTTTCAGCTCCATCGGAGCCGTTTGTCTCCACCAGTACGCCATCGTCGCCGACGCTGAGGACGTGGGTATTATCCACCACGGTGATCTGCGGACTGGCGAGGAGCCGCCGCAACAGGGCGCCGCGATAGATCCCCTCGGCCGAGCGGGCGAGCTTGCTGGCTGGCGAGCGACTCACCAGCGTCACCTGCAGGCCGTGCTCGGCGCAGAACTCCGCAGTCTCGCAGCCCGTCTCACCGCCACCGTACACGAGGACATGACTTCCCTGTGCAAGATCGAGCGGTTGCTCGCCCATCAGGAGGTCATAGGCATCGCGCACGCTCGCGTGATCGGCGCCGGCAATCGGCAGGTCGAACCGCCGGGTGCCGGTTGCGATGACAGCGACCGCAGGGTCGAGAGCAACAACATCGGCCGAAGTCGCTGCCTTGCCGAGATGCAGACGAACCGTGCTATCTTTCAGTCTGTGGGCGAGATAATCGTTGTACCAGAACAGCTTGTCTTTTCCGGGCGGGGTTGCCGAGGCAATGATGCCGCCCCCCGTGAAGGTCCGCTCCTCGAACAGGTGGGTTTCGAACCCGCACTGCCCAAGCATCAGGGCTGCGGCAATGCCCCCGGGGCCTGCCCCCACCACCACCGCAGGGCGGCCGGCGCCGATATCCGGGGTCAGCGGCGGGTCCAGTTCGGTGCCGGTACGCGGATTTTCGGCACAGGAAACAAACGGCCTGCCAAGGGCCCCGCTCATGCAGAAATTGCACGTGGTGCACGGGCGGATCAGGTCGCGCCGGCCGGCCTCGGCCTTGGCGGCCCATTGCGGATCGGCAAGGAGCGGGCGACCGAGTGCAACGAGATCGGCGGATCCGTCGGCGACCGCGGCCTCACCGGTTTCCGGCCAGCGGATCTGGCCGACGGTGATAACCGGTACACCGGCCGCCTTGCGCAAGCGTGCGGCCAGCGGAATGCGCCAACCCTCCGGCGCCGACATCGGTTCCATTACCTTCTCGAACGAAGCGCCCACGCCCCAGCCGCTGGAAGCATGGATCGCATCGACCCCGGCTGCGACCAGCCGCGGCACGATCCGTTCGACATCATCAATGGTCAGGCCCCCTCCGATGAATTCATCGGCCGATAGGCGATAGACCACCGGCTTGTCTCCGATAGCCGCGCGCACGGCGCGGATCACGGCAAGGGGGAAGGCCAGCCGGCGTTCGAAGTCCCCGCCCCATTCATCGTCACGCTTGTTGGCATAAGGCGAAAGGAATTGGGTCAGCAGGTAGCCGTGGGCTGCATGCAGTTCGACCCCGTCGTATCCCGCCTCCATGGCCAGACCTGCCGTCCTCCCGAAGTTCGCGGCCATCGCCGCGACCTCCGCGCCGGTCATCGCCCGGCAGGTCTGCTTTGTCGGATCGCGCCGCGAGAACACGTCGCTCGGGCCGATGGCGATACCGCCGGGCAGGAGCTCCGTCCGGGCATATTGCCCTCCGTGCTGGAGCTGCACGAACACCTTTGCGTCGGCCTCATGGACCGCGCGCACGAGGCGTTTGTGACCATCAAGATTGCGGCGCGACTCCAGATGAAGCTGCCACTCGTTGGCTCGGCCGGTATCGGGATCGACGCAGGTGAACTCGACGATGATCAGCCCCACCCCGCCCAGCGCCCGCTCGCGGTAGAACGCGATCATCCGGGGGGTCACCTCGCCGTCACGGCCGCCGAGCTCGGTCGACATAGGCGCCATGACGACGCGGTTCTTGAGTGCGACCCCGCGCAGAGCGAACGGCGAGAAGAGGTGAGGGTACGGTGTGGTCATGTGTGAGTGCCGTTCACCTGCAAGTCCGCTCAGGTGCGCATGATGTAGCCGCCATCGACGTTGAGGATCTGACCCGTCATCCACCGGCCGGCGGGCGAAACCAGCAGCAGAAGCGCTCCGCAAAGGGCATCGGGCGTGTCGCGACCGGAGATCGGAGAGCGGGCCATGACCCCCTGGGTCCACGCAGAATCATCCGGAGTAAGCGAGGTGCCCGCATCCGTCTGGGTGATCCCCGGAGCAATGGCGTTCACCCGGATGTTCTGGTGCCCGAGTTCGGTTGCCAGGGTCGTGGTGACGGCGGCCAGCGCGAGCTTGGTGACCCCATATGTCGTCTGGGCCGGGAAGGCGCCGGCGGAGATCTGGTTGATGATTGCCCCGCCTCCGCGCGCGGCCATGCTGGCCACCACAGCCTGGGAACAGTTGACCGCGCCCCAGACGTTGACCGCGATCGCCCGGTCAAACCCGGCGCGGTCGAGCCCGATCAGTGGGGTTCCGTCGCAGATCTCCACCATGAGGGCGGCGTTGTTGACCAGGATGTCTATGCCGCCAAATGCATCTTCGGCCGCTTTGGCCATGGCTGCCACCGAAGCCTCATCAACGATATCGGCCTGGACGGCTATAGCCTTCTTGCCGGCACCGACAATTTCATCGGCCACCCTTCTCGCGCCTTCGCCATTGAGGTCGGCCACGACCACGCTTGCCCCCGCATTGGCCAGGGCAATCGCATAGGCCCGCCCGATCGAATTGCCCCGCCCGCCCGCGCCGGTGACGATCGCGACCTTGCCGGTGAGATCGAACTGCTGGTTGGTGAAATCTGCCACGACACGACTCCCGTACTGAACTGAACTGTCTTGCCTTGCGTCTATGGCATAGCCGCGCCCGGTCAAGAGGGCGGCGCGAACTGGTCGTGACGGGCATGATCCCGGATGCGCGCTTGCCGGGAGGACCGGTGACCGGGCCGGCATTTCCGACTTGATTTGTCACGACGCGGACCGCTAGCACCGAATCGACCGGTGGCAGTTTTTGTTGTCGCTGATTGCCCTAAAATTGGGAGATGATGGTGGAGCCCTTCAAGGGATTGCGAGTGGTTGAGCTCTGCGCAACGCAGGCCGTGGCCCAGGTAACGCAACTACTTGCCGACTTCGGCGCCGAGGTCGTGATGATCGAAGCACCCGGAGGTTCGCCGCTGCGGCAGGAAACTGCTTTCCCGTTCTGGGCCCGCGGCAAGAAAAGCGTGGTGCTCGATCTTGAAAACGAGGCGGACCGCGGCGAACTGGCCAAGCTGCTGCATAGCGCGGATGTGCTCGTGGAGGCCTGTCCCGTCGGCCAGCTAGAAGCGTGGGGTCTTGGCCATGAGAGCCTGATCGCCGCCAATCCGCGGCTGGTCCATGGGTCTATTACGCCATTCGGGCCGGACAGCCCCTATTCCGGGCTGCCGTTCCACGATGACCTGGTACAGGCGCGGATCGGTCTGTTCTCGTCGTTCTTCCGCATGGCGCGAAACCCCAAGCGCCCGCCCTTCGTCAGTCCCCCGTTCAGCACACACGCTGCAACCCATGCGATGAATCATGGGCTGTTTTCTGCACTGATGGAGCGGGAGCACAGCGGCCGTGGTCAGCACGTCGATGCCCGCAACGCGCTCGCGTTCTACACGATCGACAGCTGGCAATGGTCTGAGCACGCCATCGCGAAGCGCTTCCCCGACGCCATGGTCATCGTGCCAAGCTATGATGACGAGGGCCGGCCCCGCAATCACCTGGCCATGCGGTTGCTCGTCGCGCCAACAGCGGACGGCCACTGGCTCCAGTTCGCGGCCACGGCCCCCCGCCTGTTCCGTGCCAAGATGAAGGCACTTGGCCTGGACTGGATGTTCGACGATCCCGAATGGGCAGAAGTGCCCATGTTCGAGACCGCGGAGAAGTTCATGGATCTGTGGGTCCGCATGGTCGAAGCGACCCGGACCAAGACCATGGCCGAATGGCTGGCCATCTTCGATGCCGACCCCGACGTGTTCGCCGAGGAATTTCGGCCCTACGACACGGTCCTGGATCATCCACAACTGGTTCACGACGGGTTCTCCGTCGTGCTGGAAGATCCCGAGAATGGGCCGGTCAGGCAGCCCGGACCGCTGATCAAGGCGGACCGGACGCCGGCCCAGCTCCGTCCAGCTCCACGGCTGGATGCCGACCGTGGGCAGGTGCTTGGACAAGGGTGGTCGACACCCGCGGTTCCCTGCCCTGAACCGACGGCCCCCGCTCCGCGCGGTTTGCCGCTGGAAGGTGTGACGATCGTCGAGTTGTGTTCGATGTACGCGGCACCCGGGGGCCCCGCGCTGCTGGCAGAGCTTGGCGCCAGGGTCATCAAGGTGGAGCCGCCCGAAGGCGATCCGATCCGCCACATCGCTGCGCTGCCCGAAGTCTCGGGCATTCGTCCGATGCTGGGCAAGGAAAGCATCTGCATCGATCTTACGAAGGAAGCCGGCCGACAGCTTGCGCGTGACTTGTGCCGCGACGCCGACGTGGTGGTGCAGAGCTTCCGCGCGGGCGCGGTCCAGCGGCTCGGGCTTGATTATGAAGCGATCCGCCAGATCAATCCCGATGTCGTCTATCTCAATGCCTGCGGCTACGGCATCGACGGGCCCTACGGCCACCGTCCCGCCTATGCGCCCTCAATCGGGGCAGCCGCCGGCTTTGCCATGATCAACCTGGGAATGGGCGGCGAAGAGAGCAGTGACCTGCCGTTTGAGCAGATTCTGGATATCGCCCGCCGTCTAAGCAGCGCGGGCACGACCAATATGGCCCAGGCCGACGGTGCTGCCTGCAACGGGGTTGCCACGGGCATCATGTTCGGCCTCTATGCTCGCGCCCGCGGGGCCGGCGGGCAGCAGCTCGGCACCTCGATGCTGAACACCGGCTCGCACATGATGAGCGGGTTCACCGTAACCTGGCCGGGTGCACCCGCGCCTCTTCTCGTTGACGAAGGCCACACCGGCGTGAGGGCCCTGCGGCGAACTTATGCGGCGAAGAGCGGCTACGTCATGGTCGTGGCCAAGACCGAGGCGGAATGGCACGGCATTGCCGAAGCATTGGGTGCGCCTGAACTCGCTGCCGATCCTCGGTTTGCAACTTTCGCGGCACGCGATGCCAACGATGCTGCGCTGACTGCCGCCCTTGGTGAGCTGTTCAAGGCCCGTTCGGCTCAAGAGTGGGAGCAGACCTTCGTCGCCCTGCGGCTCGGCGTGATCCAGGTAGCGGAGGAGCAAGCCGAGTCGGTGGCTCTGGATACCCCGTTCGGGGAGCAGCACCATCTGGCCGCTGTTGTCGAGGATCCCACCTGGGGCGAACTTCCGCGACTCGTCCCCCACGTGGCGTTCTCGCGCTCGACCACGCGGATCGAGCCCGCGGTACTGGCAGGCCAGCAAACCGACCAGGTCTTGACCCTGGCCGGGATGGCAGACCGGATCGAACAGCTCAGGGCTGATGGAGTGGTGAGCTGACATGGGAAGCGAACCGGTCAAGCCTCGGCAGTTCCCGGTTCCCGTAACCTCGGTAGGCACGACGCCGTTGCGCCGCCCGGGCTCGATCCGGCGGACCACCTCGATCGACAGCAAATGGCCAGAGGGCGTTGCGCAGCCGCGGATCATGCGCGGACAGGCGCGGGATCTCTACACCCCGGAAGCTGGCGCGGCGCGGGTTATCGCCCAGGCTGAATTCGAACTCAGTGTGTCGCCCAAGCGCGAGATGCTCTCGCTTTCGGTCAGCCCGCCGACCCCGGAAGCGCAAAAGCTGGTGGGCATTCAGGCCGGCAGCCCGCGGGGATCGAGTCGCGCGATCATCGCGGAACAACTGGGACATCTGGCAGGCACGCCGCTGTTCCAGTTGCTTGACGACTATTCGGGGACCAGCCTGGTTTCCGTCTGGGGCTGGATGCGTTGGTCGGAACTGTCCGGCAATGGCCCGCTGGATTTTATCGGCAAACCGATGGACATGACGAATATCTGTATCGGCCATGCGGCAGGGGCGAGTTCCCTGGGGCCCGGCGGGTCCTCCAACCAGCAACTGCAGCAGGTTGTCCCGGTGCCGCCCTTCGTCAACCCTGCCGATCCGGAAGGCTGGCACGAGATGGCCGACCAGGCCGGACCCGCACACCGGCGCGCCCGACGCATCGACGTTTGGCGCGAAGAGTCCATCACGCGGGTGGATTCGTGGTTCCAGGACTCGGCGCCAAGCCCGGACGGCGGGCGCATCGCCGTCCACGAATATCTCGTGACCGCCGAGATCGGGCCCGACGAGACGATCACCGACCTGCGCGCCACCGGCCTGATCCTGCCCTATGCGGAATGCCCGGGTTCAGTGACCGAGATCCACCGGCTGATCGGGCAACCCGTGTCAAGCCTGCGCAAGGTGGTTCCGGTCACCCTCGCCGGCCCGCTCGGCTGCACGCATCTGAACGACGTGCTGCGCGCGCTCGCGGACGTGCCGGCGCTTGCGGCGCAAATTGCCGGAGCGGTGCCGGCGTGAAGTCGCCGCTGCGGCGACGGGCAATCGTAACGGGCGCAAGCAGCGGCATCGGTGAAGCGATCGCGCGCAGGCTGGCCGCCGACGGCGCACAGGTGCTGCTGGTGGCGCGATCCCCGGAGCGCCTGCAGGCGGTGGCAGAGGCGATCCGGGCAAAGGGCGGCGTGGCGCATCCCTGCGCCGTGGACCTGGCGAGCGCCAATGCAGCCGAACGCGTGGTGAGTGCGGCCAAAGTGGCAATGGGCGGAATCGAC
>DASTGC010000040.1:0-14029 GCA_035719485.1 Novosphingobium sp. | reverse complement strand
GGGAATCGTTCGGTGAAGGTTGGGTCAACGATGTCGCCAAGCAGCTGAAGCTCGATCCCACGGTCCTGCGGACCGACTATGGCCAACTGCCGGATCTCTCCGCGATCGACTGGTCGAACGACGTCCTGTTCACCTGGAACGGCACCACCTCAGGCGTGCGCGTCCCCAATGCCGATTTCATTCCTGCTGAGCGCGAGGGCCTGGCCTTTGCCGACGCCACCAGCGCTGTCTTCGCCTACGACATCGACTGGTCGAAGATCGACGTCGCCACCTTCTCCTGGCAGAAGGTCCTCGGCGGTGAGGGCGGCCACGGCGTCCTGATCCTTGGCCCCCGCGCGGTCGAGCGGCTCGAAAGCTATACGCCCGCCTGGCCGCTGCCGAAGGTGTTCCGCCTCGTCTCCAAGGGCAAGCTCGCCGAGGGCGTGTTCAAGGGCGAGACGATCAACACTCCCTCGATGCTCGCCGTCGAGGACGCGATCTTCGCGCTCGAATGGGCTAGGTCGATCGGCGGTCTCGAAGGCCTGAAGGCGCGCTGCACGGCCAACGCCGAGGCGCTGAACCGGATTGTCGAGGAGCGCTCGTGGCTCTCGCACCTCGCCGCCGACGAGGCGACCCGGTCGAAGACCTCGGTTTGCCTCTCGGTCGACGGCGCCGATGCCGACTTCATCAAGCAGTTCGCCGGCCTCCTCGAGAAGGAGAACGCGGCCTACGACATTGCGGGTTATCGCGACGCCCCGGCCGGCTTGCGCATCTGGTGCGGTGCGACCGTCGACGTCGCCGACATCGAGGCGCTCGGCCCGTGGCTCGACTGGGCCTGGGCCCAGCTCAAGGCTGCCTGAGGCCATATTCCTGCTGCGTCGTCCGGCTTGAGCCGGGGCTCAGCTTCTCCCTTTTTTCCCGCGAGACGAGCGGGACCCAAGATCAATTCTGGGGTGACGAAGGAACAGATACCATGACCAAGCCCAAGGTTCTCATTTCCGACAAGATGGACCCCAATGCCGCCCGCATCTTTACCGAAATGGGCTGCGACGTGGACGTCATCACTGGCGAAACCCCGGAGCAGTTGATCGCTCGCATCGGCGAATATGACGGCCTCGCCATCCGTTCATCGACCAAGGTGACCAAGGAAATCCTCGACGCCGCAACCAACCTCAAGGTCATCGGCCGCGCCGGCATCGGTGTCGACAACGTCGATATCCCCTATGCCAGTTCCAAGGGCGTGGTGGTGATGAACACCCCGTTCGGCAACTCGATCACGACTGCCGAACACGCCATCGCGATGATGTTCGCCCTCGCCCGCCAGATCCCCGAGGCCAATGCCCAGACCCAGGCCGGCCTGTGGCCGAAGAACGGCTTCATGGGCGTCGAAGTCACCGGCAAGACGCTCGGCCTGATCGGCGCCGGGAACATCGGCTCGATCGTTGCGGCCCGCGCGATCGGCCTGCGCATGAAGGTCGTCGCCTTCGACCCGTTCCTCTCGCCCGAGCGCGCCGTCGAACTCGGCGTCGAGAAGGTCGAGCTTGACGAACTGCTCGCCCGGGCGGACTTCATCACCCTCCACACTCCGCTCACCGACCAGACCCGCAACATCCTGTCCAAGGAAAATCTCGCCAAAACCAAGAAGGGCGTGCGGATCGTCAACTGCGCCCGCGGCGGCCTGATCGACGAGGCGGCGTTGAAGGAAGCGATGGACGCGGGCCATGTCGCCGGCGCCGCACTCGACGTGTTCCAGACCGAGCCGGCCAAGGACTCGCCGCTGTTCGGCACTCCGAACTTCATCTGCACCCCGCACCTCGGCGCAAGCACGACCGAGGCCCAGGTCAACGTGGCCCTCCAGGTGGCCGAGCAGATGGCCGATTTCCTTGTCAATGGCGGTGTCACCAACGCGCTCAACATGCCCTCGCTCTCCGCCGAGGAAGCCCCCAAGCTGAAGCCCTACATGGCGCTTGCCGAAAAGCTGGGCTCGCTGGTCGGCCAGCTGACGACCGGCGCGATCCCGCGGATCTCGGTCCACACCGAAGGGGCTGCCGCCGAACTGAACGCCCGTCCGATCACCGCCGCGGTGCTCTCCGGGTTTCTGCGCACGCAGTCGGACTCGGTCAACATGGTCAACGCCCCGTTCCTCGCCAAGGAGCGCGGAATCGAGGTGCGCGAGGTCAAGAGCGAGAAGGAAGGCGATTACCACACCCTGGTTCGCGTCTCGGTCAAGACCGCCGACGGCGAACGTTCCGTTGCGGGCACGCTGTTCTCGAACCGCGAGCCCCGCCTGGTCGAGCTTTTCGGCATCAAGGTGGAAGCAGAACTGACCGGCCACATGATGTACATCGTCAACGAGGACGCTCCCGGCTTCATCGGCCGGATCGGCACGCTGCTGGGCGAGAACGGCATCAATATCGGCACTTTCAACCTCGGCCGGATCGCGGCGGGCGGTGAAGCCGTGCTGCTGCTCTCCGTCGACAGCCCTGTTCCCGCGTCGGTGATCGAGGCCGCTCGCAAGGTCCCGGGGGTCAAGCGGGTAATGGCCCTCGCGTTCTGACGGAAACGGCGCAATTTGAACCCGGTCGGGCGCGTGGAGCAATTCACGCGCCCGATTTCGTTCCCGCTTGGCAAAACCGCATTGGTGTGATCACTGCATGTTTCCCCCGATATGGGGGCTTGGGAAAGAGGGAAGATGATGGCCAGGCTGCAAGGCAGAACCGCAATTGTTACCGGTGCGGCGCGCGGCCTTGGCGAAAGCATTGCCCGAGATATCGTCGCTGAAGGCGGCCGTGTTCTTGTGACCGATATAGACGAGACCCTCGGCGCAGCCGTTGTACGTGATCTGGGGAAATGCGCGCGGTTTCGCCGGCTTGACGTTTCCCAGGCTGCTGACTGGGCCGCGGCTGTCGCCTTCGCCGAAGCGGAACTTGGCACCCCGACAATTCTCGTTGCCAACGCGGTGCGCATGGACATGAGTCGGTTCGACGATATCGACGCGGCCGAGTTCGAGCGTGTCTGGCGGGTCAACGAACTGGGCTGCTTCCTCGGGATGAAGGCCGTGGTGCCGGCCATGCGCCGCGCGGGCAAGGGGGCGATCGTCAACATCGGCTCGATCGCCAGCATCCACGCCTCGGGCGGGTTGGGCTACAACGCCACGAAGTTTGCGATCGCCGGCATGGGCAAGGCCGCCGCGCGGGATCTCGGACCCGACAACATCCGGGTCAACACGGTCCTGCCGTCGTGGATGATCGGCCCCAGCACCGCAGGGGTCGATCCGGACACGGTCGGCAAGGTGCTGCCGCTGCGGCGCATGGGTAATACCGCGAAGATTGCCAAGCTGGTGAGCTTCCTCGCCTCCGACGATGCCGAGTTCATCACGGGCGCCGAATATCTCGCCGATGGGGGGGCCATGTTGTTGGGCACCTACGACGTGATGGGCCTGCTGGCTGGCCAGGGCCTTGGTGCCCTGCCGGCTTCTGCCCTGCAAGCGCCTGAGTAACCAGCCAAGGGGTAGACTTGGCAAAACTCCTTTGCCTCCGCTCCAGCCTCGCCTAATGGGCGCCGCATGACCCACGTCGATCGTGACCTGCTGCCCGAAGGGCTGGAAGACCGCCTCCCCGCCAGCGCTGCAGCTGCCGCGCGGGTGACCCGTGCTGTGTTGGATGTGCTGGATGGCCACGGCTACGATCGCGTGCAACCGCCCTGCATCGAGTTTGAAAAGTCGATGGCGAGCCGGATGGCGGGGGTCCAGTCGCGGCGCATGTTCCGCTTTGTCGATCCGGCAAGCCTGCGCACCCTGGCCCTGCGCTCGGACATCACGGTGCAGGTCGGCCGGATCGCCGCAACCTCGCTTGCCGATGCCCCGCGCCCACTGCGGCTGTGCTATGCGGGCCAAGTCCTGACCATCAAGGGCGATGGCCTCGATCCGACACGCGAGCGGCTGCAGATCGGGGCGGAGCTAATCGGCGATGATGGTGTCGCTGCTGCCGGCGAGATCGTCATGGCCGCGATCGAGGCCCTGCAGGCGGCCGGCGCGCGCAATGTCTCGGTGGATTTCACCCTGCCCGATCTGGTCGATATTCTCGCGGCCCGGGCATTGCCGCTGGAAGCCGGAGCGATCGCGGCCGTGCGGCGCGAGCTTGATGCCAAGGATGCCGGGGCGCTGGTTGCTGCCGGTGGTGAGGCCTACCTGCCGTTGCTCGCAGCTATCGGTCCGTTCGATGCGGCCATCCAAAAGCTGGCGGCGATCGATGCGGGCGGGGCACTGGCTGGCCGCATCGCCGCGCTTCGCGCCATTGCCGCGCGGGTCGGCGACAAGGCCCGTGTCACGCTCGACCCATCTGAGCGGCACGGGTTCGAATACCAGTCGTGGTTCGGGTTCACGCTTTATGCCGAAGGTGTCACCGGAGCACTGGGCCGGGGCGGGACCTATGCCATTCTCGGCCGCGCCCATGGCGAACAGGAAGTGGCCGTTGGCTGTTCGCTCTATCCGGACGACCTGATCGACCTTCTCGCCGGAGCCGAGGCGCCGCGCGATACCCTGTTCCTGCCGCCCGGCCACGATGCCGAGGTCGCCGGGCGCCTGCGCGCGATCGGGTGGCGCACGGTGGCAGCACTGTCGGATGGCGACGAGGCGGGCGCGCTCGGCTGCACCCACCGGCTTGAAGGCAGCGAGGCCGTCAGGCTTTAGAGCGGCGGGTCGATTTTAACTCAGCACGTCGTTGCTCGTCGGTCACTCTGCGACGGCATGGCTCCCTCCTCGCGCTGGACCAAAATCGGCTCCGTCACGGCGGAGGAAATGCGGCACCCCGCTCTAAGCTCAGGTTCTACCCATCGGCTGCGCCGACGGGACAAAATTTCACCGCCCCGCTATCCGCTTAAGCCAGTCATCCACGGCGGCAGTGGCCGGATAGGCCGGATCGCCCAGGTTGCGGTTGATCTGGGCATGCCCCTGCAAGCCCTCCCCCGGAAAATCCCTGCGCTCCACGGCCGTCCCGCCAGACTTCAACGCCGCCTCTAGCGCCTTGGCCTGACCTACCCCGTCGGGTCGCTGGACGTGGAGCAGCAGGAATTCCGGGGCATTGGGCGCCGCCGCCTGCAGCGTGGGCGAGAGCTGGCGCTGGCGCGTGGGATCGTTGCCGAAGGCCTGGAGGTATGTCTGCTTCATGATCCCGGGGCCTTCCTGCATCTGCGCGGCTACGTCATAGGCGGCACCGTCAATCGGGATCACGCCAGCCACATTGGCGAACGAGAGCCCCGCTGCCCGCAGATAGCGCTCGTCCGTCCCCACCAGCGCGACAAGGTGCGCTCCCGCACTGTGGCCCATCAGCACGACGCGGTGCGGATCGATGCCGAGGCTCACCGCCCGGTCGACCAGCGCCTTGACCGCCAGCGCCACGTCAGCCGCCTGGTCCTCCACCCGCGCGGCGGGCACCAGCCGGTAGTTGATCGAGGCGAAGGCATAGCCGCGTTCCGGGAAATGGAGCGGCTTCCACTTGCCCGTGGCATTGTCCTTGCTCCCCCGCTTCCAGCCGCCGCCATGGACGAAGACGATTAGCGGGGCCGGGCGCACGTTCGCGAACTTCTCGGTGGGCGAGGACTTTTGCACCGCCGGCCAGAAGTCCAGCGTCTGCAACGGATCGCGGCCATAGGCGATGGCCTGTCCGGCCGGTGCCTGCGGCGCGCCCTGTTCGCTGGCGGCCATCCGCTCCGCGATCCTGTCGCGGATGCGCTCGCGCAAGCCCTGCGCTTCGGCGGAGGAAATGCCGATCAGGCCAAGGGCAACGGCGGCAATCAGAAGCGGTCTGCGCACAGAACACGTCCTCCCGTCGGGCAATCATGCGGCGCGACCCTGCGGCGAGCAATTAGCCGCGCTCGGCTGAACGGAAGCTTGACGGCGCCCGACTCACCTTGCCCTCGGGCGCGCTCTCCCCTAGGGCGCGGCGCGGACATTTCTCGCATAATAGAAAGAGCAGGAAACCTTGGCCAACGTCACCGTAATCGGCGCCCAGTGGGGCGATGAGGGCAAGGGCAAGATCGTCGACTGGCTGGCCAGCCGCGCTGATGCCGTGGTCCGGTTCCAGGGTGGGCACAATGCCGGGCATACCCTCGTGGTCGGCAACACCACCTACAAGCTCTCGCTCCTGCCCTCGGGCATCGTTACCGGCACGCTCTCGATCATCGGCAACGGCGTGGTGCTCGATCCCTGGCACCTGCGCGACGAGATCGCCAAGCTCGAAGGGCAGGGAGTTTCGATAACCACCGAGAACTTTGCCATTGCCGAAAATGCGCCGCTGATCCTCCCGCTCCACCGTGACCTCGATGGCCTGCGCGAAGCCGCCGCGGGCGCCGGCAAGATCGGCACGACCGGGCGCGGCATCGGCCCGGCCTATGAAGACAAGGTCGGCCGCCGCGCCATCCGCGTCTGCGACCTGGCGCACCTCGATGCGCTGGACGCCCAGCTCGATCGCCTCTGCGCCCACCACGATGCCCTGCGCGCCGGCTTCGGCCAGCCGCCGGTCGATCGGACGAAGTTGCTGGATGACCTGCGGGAGATCGCCCCATCCGTGCTCAAATACGCCCAGCCGGTGTGGAAGCGGCTCAACACGGTGAAGAAGGCCGGCGCGCGCATCCTGTTTGAAGGGGCGCAGGGCGTGCTGCTCGATGTCGATCACGGCACCTACCCCTTCGTCACCAGCTCCAACACGGTGAGCGGCACCGCCGCTTCGGGCTCGGGGCTCGGCCCCAACGCCACCGGCTTCGTCCTCGGCATCGTCAAGGCCTATACCACCCGCGTCGGCTCGGGCCCGTTCCCGACCGAGCTGGAGGATGCGACCGGCCAGCGGCTCGGCGAACGCGGCCATGAATTCGGCACGGTGACCGGCCGCAAGCGCCGCTGCGGCTGGTTCGATGCCGTGCTGGTGCGCCAGTCCTGCGCCATTTCCGGGGTGACCGGCATTGCGCTCACCAAGGTCGACGTCCTCGACGGCCTGGCGACGGTGAAGATCTGCACCGGCTATCGGCTGAACGGAAAGGTGCTGGACTACTTCCCGAGCCATGCAGCGGACCAGGCTGCGGTTGAGCCGATCTACGAGGAAATGGAAGGCTGGTCCGGCACGACGGCCGGCGCCCGTTCATGGGCCGATCTGCCCGCCCAGGCGATCAAGTATATCCAGCGCGTGCAGGAACTGATCGAGACACCGGTTGCCCTCGTATCCACCAGCCCGGAACGTGAGGACACGATCCTCGTGCGCGATCCGTTCGAGGATTGATGCACATATAACCCATCCTGCAGTCTGGAGGGGACGTAAGGCACAGGGGCGAACGCCGCACCCCGTCCAATCCCGGGTGCCCGGTGCAGCTCTCTCAGCGGCAGCGCACGTTGCCGCGGTCGATTTCCCGACCGAGCAGGCCGCCACCCACCGCACCGATTACCGTGCCGAGGGTGCGATCGCCTCTACCGGCGATCTGGTTGCCCAGCAGGCCGCCAATCGCCGCACCGACGACCAGGCCGGTCGTGCCGTCGCTGCGGCGGCAGTAGTAGCGCCCGTCATTGCCGCGCCAGATGCGGTCGTTTCGGCTGAGGCGGCGCGGTTCGTAGTAACGGTCCTGCCCTTCGTAGCCGCCGCGCTCGTAGGCCTCGGCTTCATGCGCGCGGCGACCATGGGCCGGCGCCCAGGGCGGCGGATCGCCGAAGGCTGGTACGGCCGGCAGGGCAATGGCCGCGAGCGTCGCGGCGAGGATGGCTTTCTTCATGGGAAGCTCCCTTCAGATCGGTTCGATCAGCCCAACAAGGCATGCCGCGCCTGAACGGCCGGTGAGCAGAGGCGGTTCCAATTCAGCCTCGAGCAGGAACAGGCTCTAGCCCAGCGCCGCCTGTTTCTCTTCGGCAAGCCGGTCAAGCTCGGCGCGGCTCAGCTTCTGTGCGGCCGTCTTCAACTGGCCGCAGGCCGCATCGATATCGCGTCCGCGGGGGGTGCGCACCGGCGCGCTGATGCCGCCTTCGAACACGATCTCGGAAAAGCGGCGGATGCGCTCGGGACTTGAGCATTCGTAGATCGCGCCGGGCCAGGGGTTGAACGGAATCAGGTTCACCTTTGCAGGCAGTTTGTACTGCTTGATCAGGCGGACCAGTTCGCGGGCATCGGCGTCGCTGTCGTTCTTGTCCTTGAGCATCACGTATTCGAAGGTGATGCGGCGCGCGTTCGAGGCGCCGGGATAGCTGGCGCAGGCCTGCAGGAGTTCCGCAAGCCCATACTTGCGATTGATCGGGACGATCTCGTCACGCACATCCTTCGATACGGCATGGAGCGAAACGGCAAGGTTTACCCCGATCTCCTCTCCGCAGCGCGCCATCATCGGCACGACCCCGCTGGTCGAAAGCGTGATCCGGCGCTTGGAAAGTGCAAGTCCGTCGCCGTCCATGACAATCCGCAGCGCGTCGCGAACATTCTCGAAGTTGTAGAGTGGCTCACCCATGCCCATCATCACGATATTGGTGAGCAGACGCCCGTCGGAGGTGTATGCGCTCTCGGTCTCATCGTCGTCGAGCCCGGCCATGGTGCCGCCGCCTCGCGGCCACTCGCCCAGTTCGTCCCTGGCCAGCATGACCTGTCCGACGATTTCGCCCGGCGTGAGATTGCGCACGAGGCGCATCGTGCCGGTGTGGCAGAAGCGGCAGTTGAGAGTGCAGCCGACCTGGCTGGAGACGCACAAGGTACCCCGGTCCGCATCGGGGATGAACACCATCTCGAATTCATGCCCGTCTGCCGTGCGCAGCAGCCACTTGCGGGTTCCATCCTCGGAATGCTGGGCAAGGACGACATCGGGTCGGCCGATCACGAAGCGCTGCGCAAGCCAGGGGCGCATCGACTTGGCAATGTCGGTCATCGCCTCGAACTCGGTTACGCCGCGATGGTAGAGCCAGTGAAATACCTGCTTTGAACGCAGCCTGGCGGCCTTGGCGTCGAGCCCGGCCTCGAGAAACAGCTCGGTGATGCGCGGGCGCGGCAGGCCGAGGAGGTCTACCCGCCCGTCGGCGCGCGGTGTGACGTCGCGGGGCACGGGCACCGGATCGATGTGCCCGGGGATCGGCATGAGGTTCGTATCGGCCATGGGAGGCCGCGATATAGTGACAAATCGTGGCGATTGCCAGCGCCGGCGGGACGGTCAGCGAAGGCGCGCGCAGCCGACCGTGGCAGCGTCCATGGCAGTGGCGGCACCCTCGAGCTGCCAGGAATTGCCGAAGGAGCGGCCGGAGGCATCGTGGGCGCTGACCGACATGCTGCGCGCCAACCGCATGGCCGCCACGATCGCCGCATCCATCCGCCGGTCCTGCGCCCAGGCATCGGCCGATCCGGCCGCCAATGCAAAGCGCTGCCCGCCGACCCACAGAACGACCTGCCGGCCGGGTGCCAGACGACGCGACAGGCGCAGGTGAACCTGGCCCCGTTCGCCTTGGCGGGGCCAGGTGCCGATAGCTGCGTAGGGCTGGAACTCGCGGGAGAGGGCGGACGGCTCGGCCATGGCGATGGCATAGCAGCGCGGCACGGCGGGGTCACGGAATGCGCCCCAGGTGCCGAACATGCCTAGGCTATCACGCGCGGCGGTGGGGCTGGCTAACCCCAGCGCGGCTGAAGAGAGGATCAGGATGGTGGAGCTGCGATCGTTCACGCCACCAGTTTTGCAGAGCGTTGGTCGCATTGGAAGATCGGTTCGTTGCTATTTGATGCAAGTTGGTGTTCCATGCCGGGAAGGGGATTGAGGGCGTGGACGATGCGGACTTGCTGCGCGACATACTCGACGCGCAACTGGAAATGGTGTGTCGATTCCGTCCCGACGGGACGATCCTGTTCGTGAACCGCTCCTATGCGGACACCTTGGGCCGATCGCCGCAAGAGCTTACGGGAGCCAACCTCTGGGCGTTCATCACGCCGGAGGATCGCGCCCGGGTCGAATCGGCGCTCCACCAGATCACGCCCGAAAATCGGCTTATTAGGATCGAAAACCGCCTGGAGACAGTCGAGGGGACGCGCTGGACCTTGTGGCTCAACCGCGGGATCGACTGGGATCATTCCGGCAACCTGATCGAAGCGCAGGCGACCGGTTTCGATGCCACCGAGTGCAAGTTGCTGGAGGAACAACGCCAGCTGCTGATCAATGAACTGAACCACCGGGTGCGCAATACGCTGACGATCGTCCAGGGAATGGCGCACCAGACTTTCCGCCGAAGCGACATGCCCGCAGACCATCTTGATGCTTTCAACGCGCGGCTGCATGCCCTCGCCGCGGCGCATACCGCGCTCACCCTTTCAAACTGGGAGGGGGCAGAGTTGGCGGAGGTTGTGCGGCAGGGCCTTGCCATCTGCGGCCCCGACATCTCCCGCATTGCCATTGCCGGACCGCCTGTCCGGCTGCGGCCAAACGCCGCGGTGACCGTTACCCTGGTGATGCACGAGCTTGCCACCAACGCGCTGAAGTATGGCGCGCTCTTCGAATTCGATGGCAATGCCTCCGTATCGTGGGGGGTGATCGACGCGGACCAGCTGGAGCTCGTCTGGCAGGAGCGGGGAGGGCCGACGGTCGTGCCTCCGGTCAGCCCGGGCTTCGGCTTCCGCCTGATCACCAGCTCGATCGCGCGGCAGCTCGGTGGCAGGGTCGACACGGATTTCGAGCCGGAGGGGCTGACTTGCCGTATGGCCTTTCCGCTGCACTCGGCCAGATTGGGTGGAGACGTGTTTTGATCGGGGGCAAGAGGATCTTGATCGTCGAGGACGAGTTCCTCGTCTCCGCTATGCTCGAGGACGAGTTGCTCGATCGCGGCGGCATTGTCGTCGGGCCTGCGGCATCGCTCTCCGAGGCATTACGGCTGGTCGATGCGGGCGGTTTCGATGCCGCTGTGATTGACTGGAATCTGGATGGAGAAAGCTCGGCTCCCATCGCCCAAGCGCTGATGGGAATGGGAATTCCGTTCGTGATCTCGACCGGGTACGGGGTCGTTCCCAGCGAATTCGCAAACCTTCCGCTGCTGGCCAAGCCCTATGATCCGGCCGAGCTCGCGATTGTCCTCGCCCGGTTGCTGGGCCTGAGCTGAGCTACCTGGCGCGCCGGACCGGAGCCGGCGCGCGGGTTATGCATCAATCGCGGCAGATCCGGTTTCTGCCTTCGCTCTTCGCCCGGTAGAGCGCCTCGTCCGCCGCACGCAGGGCCTCGCGCGGGTCGGGATGGGCGAAGACGTTGGCCACCCCTCCGGAAAAGGTGACCTGGCCGATCTTCTCGTCGGTCATCCGGTTGACGAACTGACGAGAGGCAAGGCTTTCGCGCGCTTCGTCGAGTATGGCAGTGGCTTCCGCGACGCTTTTGCCGCGAAACAGCAGTACGAACTCCTCGCCGCCATGACGGGCAACATGGCACCTGTCGTTTGAGATGCGGGCGAGGACCTGGGCGACAGCCTGGATCACTCGGTCGCCGGTCTCGTGGCCGTGGTTGTCATTGACCGCCTTGAAGTGATCGATGTCGCAGATCGCAACGGTGAGGTTGTCGATTTCGGCCTGGGCCTCGCGCACCTCACGCTGGAGCACGGCCTCGAAGGCGCGGCGGTTGGGCAGACCAGTCAGGTGGTCGATCTCCGCATCCCGGCGGGCACGTTCAAGGCTGTCGCGCAGGGCTTCGGCTTCCTGCGAACTGCGCTTCATTTCCTGTTCGACCTCGCGGGTGCGATCGAGCATCGCCCTGGTCAGCCCGAGCAGGTTCGCCAGCACCTCGGCGCTGGGCTGCTCGCCAGATTTCGCATCCATCGCACCGACATGCTGTTGCAGGGTGTCACCATAGGCCGCGGTCGTCCCGCCTGCCTTGCGGGTGGTATCGGCGAAGCTCGAAAGCGAGCTGTCGAGCCGCCCGATCAGCCGCTCGAGTTCCTCCTGACGGTGATTCTCGTTCTCGGATTCGTCCATCGCGGGAGCGTGGCGATCCATCCAGGCCTGGTCGATGAGTTGCCCCGCAAGTTCGCGCTGTGCGATCCTGCCGGCAAGGCCGAGGTCGGTGCCTGAGAAGGCGGCATGGGCCATGGCCAGGTTGGCGACACTCACGTCCAGATCGTGGCGCATCAGGAACTCGGAGATCTGCTGCAGCAATTCGGCTCGCGCGGTACGGCCCGGCGTCGAGAGATTCGGTTCAGACGCGGAATTTGGCGTTTCCGCTTCGGCTTCGTCGGAGCGCGACAGGAACTTGAACATGATTGTACCCTGGTAGGCTATTGGAGCGACCCGTTAGATTGCAACCGTTTACGGCTACATGCCTGCCACAAGCTTGGGTCCCCTATCAGGGCTTTTCCGGATGTCGGCTGTGCCCGCGGCAGTTCCCATCCGGTTCCATGCATCGAGGGCGGCCACCTTGTAGGCCTCGGCAAGGGTGGGGTAGTTGAAGGTGTTCTCGATGAAATAGTCGAGCCCGCCCTTGAGGTTGAGCACTGCCTGGCCGATGTGGACCAGCTCGGTCGCCCCTTCGCCGATTATGTGCGCGCCGAGCAGGCGGCGGGTCTTGAGGGAGAAGATCAGCTTCATCATGCCCGCGTGGAGCCCCATGATGTGGCCCCGCGAGGTCTCGCGGAAGCGGGCGATGCCGACCTCGTAGCCGATCTTGCGAGCCCGGCACTCCTCCTCCGTCAGGCCGACAGTGCTGATCTCGGGCACGGCGTAGATGCCGTAGGGGAAGTAGGCGGGAGCCGGCGGGGTGGGCAGCCCGAAGGCGTGGCAGGCGGCGATCCGACCCTGCTCCATCGAGGTTGAGGCGAGGCTGGGGAAGCCGATCACGTCACCCGCGGCGTAGATGTGGGGCACGGCGGTCTGGAAGGTCTTCGGATCCACCTCCAGCCGGCCGCGGTGATCGGTGGTGAGACCGCATTTTTCAAGGTCGAGCGCCGCGGTCGCGCCGTTCCGGCCGGCGGCGTAGAGCACCATGTCCGAGCGCAGCGTACGGCCGTCCGCGAGGAAGGTCACCGGCCAGCCGTCGGCCCCGCGCTCGATCCGCTCGACTGCGCAGCCGAGGCGGATGGTCATGCCGCGATCGCGCAGGGTGTGGACGAATTCGGCGATGATCTCGCGGTCGACGAAATCGAGGAAGCTCTCGCGCGGCTCGACCAGGGTGACCGGCACGTCGAGCGCGGAGAAGATCGTCGCATATTCGATGCCGATCACGCCCGCGCCGATCACCACCAGGCTGCGGGGGACGCGCGGGGTCTGGATGATGGCATCGCTGTCGAGCACGTGGTCGTCATCGAAGGGGATGCCCTCGGGGTGGAAGGGCTCGGTGCCGACGGCGATCAGGACCTTGTCGGCGCTGACGGGGATCTCGCTGCCGTCGGCCTGGAGCACGGCGAGCTGATGCGGGTTGGTGAAGCGGGCCATGCCGGGGAGGGTGCGGACATTGTTGCGCTGGAACTGGTGCTCCAGCACGTCGACCTCGTGCTCCAGCGTCTTGCCGAGGCGCATGCCGAGGTCTTCGCCGCAGATGACCTGCTTGACCCGGTAGGAGCTTCCGTAGAACCCGCGCTCGCGCCAGCCGGAGAGGTTGAGCGCCGTCTCGCGCAGCGTCTTGCTCGGGATCGTGCCGGTGTGGACCGAAACCCCGCCGACGCGGCGCCGGCCCTCGATGACGAGGACGCTTCGGCCGAGCTTGGCGGCCTGTACGGCAGCGCGGCGGCCGGCCGGGCCGGAGCCGATGACGATCAGGTCGTGGTGTTCCATGGCATGTCCCCCGTCGCTGGAACGGTCGCTTGGCGCGCAAGGGACGTAGCCGACCATGCGCGCGGCGCTTCCGCCGCCCGTTCGGGCAAGCCTGTCCCGGACATGGTCTGATGACACGATAATGGTTAGCGCGGGCCTTGTCATGCCCTCCGCGCAAATACCTGTCAGGGATATACGATCGCCAGCACTTCCCATTCCTTCTCTCCGCCGGGGAGGACCACGCGGCGCAGATCGCCGACCGCGGCCCCGCGCAGCGCCCGGGCGAGGGGGGCGCTCCAGCCGATGCGGCCGGCCGAGGCGTCCTGCTC
>DASTGC010000039.1:0-11585 GCA_035719485.1 Novosphingobium sp. | reverse complement strand
ACGGTCCACGCGAATGGCCTCGGCGGCTCGGCCAATTATGCCTTCAGCGCACCCTTCCAATCCGGCGACGGCAATGGCGGCCAGGCCCTGGTCACGCAGAGCGGAGGGACGATCAACGCCGCCGCGCTCGATGTCACCTCGCAAGGACAGGGTGGCCAGTACAACGGCGCACTCTTCTTCGACCTCGCTGCGCCCCTTCCCGGCGTTGGTCGCGGCGGTACGGCCCGTGTCACCCTCTCGGGCGGCACCATGGCGATCAGCGGTCCCCTGAAGGTCCAG
The DNA here is from genome assembly GCA_035719485.1 of Novosphingobium sp. Lineage (GTDB taxonomy): Bacteria > Pseudomonadota > Alphaproteobacteria > Sphingomonadales > Sphingomonadaceae > Novosphingobium. The sequence continues at coordinate 11,306 of DASTGC010000039.1, read as the reverse complement.
GCCCTGGCCCAAGGCGGCAACGGTTCCCAGGCCAACGGCAACTCAGCGAGTGCCAGCGCCACGGCCGGCGCCCTCGGCGACAACAGCCTGAGCCTGGCGGAACTGCTGATGCCAGCAGGTAGCACGGCCAATGTGTCGGCGCTCAACACCTTCGTCGATGCCTCCGCCACGGGTGGCGCGGGCGCCAGGGATTTCCAGACCGGTCTGACTACCAACGGCGGCGCTGCCATCAGCGGAACCGCCCGCATGAGCCTCGCGGACGGCTCGTTCGATCTGGGCCTCGTCAACGTGCTTGCCGGCGGGATCGGCGGGTCCGGGGGGATCGGCGGCAATGCCACCGGCGGCACGGCGGCGTTCCTGCTGGTCGACACGCTCGCCACCCCGGCCACCCTGCGGCAAACCGGAGGTCTGCTGGTGCTGGCGACCCCCTCGGGCGGGTCAGGCAACGCGTCCGGCGGCATCGCCACGCCCGGGACGACCGTCCTGACCGTGCGCGCGGGGCGCCCCGCTTCGGCTTTGGTCGTGAATGGCAATCTCGACCTCGAAGACAAGGGCGTTGCGCTCGCGGGTAACGGTGTGGTCGTCGACTTCGGCGCGGTCCCGGTTCAGGTGAACGGCAATTTCGTCGTGAACACCTCGCGTGATGTCAACATGAGCGTGGCTGCGGGCGGCGGGGTCAACGCCACACAGAACATCCAGTTCGCGTCCAGCGGCTCGATCACCACCACCGGCACCGGCGTGCTGTCCGCCGCACAGGCGGTAATTGTGGATGCGTTCAAGGCGGTCAACATGGTGGGCCTCTCTGCGGGCACGTTTACGCGGCTCCTGGCCGCCGATCCGGTGACCGGCCTGGATGGCCCGGTCACGGTCAGCGCCCTGAGTTCGGGCGGACCGGTCAACGTCTCCGGCAGCACGGTGTCGATCACCTCGCCGGGCAGTCTCACCTTCCAGGCAGCCGACGCAACGACCGGCAACCTGACCATCAATACCGCCGGGGACCTGACCATGGGTGGGACCAGTTCCGGCGGCATCGCCAGCCTCACCGCCGGCGGGGCGCTGGCGCTCAACGGCACGGCCTCGGCCACCACCGCCTTCGCGCTGCAGGCAGGCGGTAATATCACCACGGCGTCGGTCCTCACCACGCTCGGTTCGTTCTCGGCCGTGGCCGGCGGCACCTATACCGCGGCCTTGCCACTGAACATTCCGGGCAACGTCTCGATCGACGCGGCGGGCGGCATCTCGCTGCCCTCGCTGACCTCGGGCGGAACCACCTTCCTGCGCGCGGTCAACGCGCCGATCACGCTCACCCTGACTTCGACCGGCGCGGTCACCCTCGCGGCGCGGTCGGCCACGATAACCTCGCCCGGCGCCCTGACCTTCGCCAATGCCACCACCACCGCGGGCGACCTGAACATCACCACCGGCGGAGCGTTAACCCTTGGCGGCGCGACCTCCTCGGCGGTGCTCAGCTTGACCGCGCCCGCGCTCGTTTCGATCAACGGGGCGGTCGCGGGGCAGACGATCCGCATCTCCTCGCCCGATATCGCCGTCTCCGCCACCGGCCGCCTCGGCCAGCGCGGGCTGACCAATACGATCCTGCTCACCAACACGGCCCCGACCCGGGGAACCCTGATCGGTGGGACCGGCCAGCAGGGCGTGTGGTCGCTCGATGCGGCAGAGGCTGCGCGGCTCTTTGCCGAGCAGGAGATTGCCATCCTCCCGGGCGCGACCGGGCCGACCAATGCCGGAACGGTGACCGTGGGCAGCCTGGCGCTGACCTATGGCACCGGCTCCACCACCAACATCGGACCCGGCGGCCAGTTCGTCGTCTCCACCCCGGGCCCGATTGTGGTGAACGGGCAGGTGAACCTTACCGCGGCGACCAATGCCGATACCCTGTTCCTCAGCGGCGGCACGATCGACGTGGTAACCGACAATGGCGGTATCGCGTTGACGGGGGCTGGCGGCGCCCTGCTCGGCACGCTTGAGCTCAATGCCGATGCAATCCGGGTCGGCACGGCCTCGGCGCTCTCGGCCTTGTCGGGGCTGACCAGCGTCGATGCGGCGAGCAAGCGGCTCGATGCCAACGATGGGCTGGTCAACCAGTCAGGCACGATTCGTTCCGGCGCCCTCGTGGTGAGCTTCAACTCGCGCTTCTTCATCCAGAACAGCGGGGCGGGCACCCAGTTCGACCTGCGGCGCGGGTTTGCGGCCAATACGCTGGCCATCAGCAACGACAGTCGTACCGCCCAGATCGCAATCAACGGCGTGCTGTTCGGGGCTGGACGACTGACCGGCGGGCTCACCCAGCGCGGCGTGACCATCAACGGCCTGCAGGCCGCCGCCGGGGGCGCGTTTGATCCCCTGTCAACGATAAACGGCTGCGTGATTGGCCGCGATTGCGGGTCCACGCCTGTCGGCGAGGTCGTGCCTCCGCAGGAGACGATCGACGGCTTGGTCGGGCCAATCGGGCCGGGTTCGAGCATTTTCGTGCTGCCGGTAATCCAGTTCGGCGAAATGCCGCTGTTCGATTCTCCACCGCTGATTGATGAACCGGTGACCGGAGTTGGCAATGATGACTTGTGGCAGCAACGATAAGCGTAAATAGACGTACGGGCGGGTTCTAGGGCAAATGGGGGGCCATGCGGTGAAGTCATCTGGCGCAGGCAGGCACGTGCGGGCCTTGCTGGCGAGCCTGCTCGTGCTGCTCGGGCTGGCGACGGCCGCTGTTGCCGGCGGGCGGTTCGAAGGCGTGGCGAGCTGCGCCGGGGCGACTTGCCACGGCCGCGCCGAAGGCAACGGCAAGGTGGTCCGCCAGGATGAGCTGGCCCACTGGCAGGATCCGGCCAGCCAGGGCGGCGCGCACAGCCGCGCCTATGCCGTGTTGGCGGGCCGCCGCGGCCAGCAGATTGCGGCCTCGCTCGGCCTCGGTTCGGCCACCTCCGCGCCAGCCTGCCTCGGCTGCCATTCCACCGATGCACCGGCGAGCCTGAGGGGCGATCGCTACCTGCAGGGCGATGGAGTCGGCTGCGAATCGTGCCACGGCGCCGCCGGTTCGTGGATCGCCAGCCACTATACCATGGCCGGAACCCACGCGGCCAATGTCGCCGCGGGTCTCGTGCCGCTCGAGCAGTCACGCGTGCGCGCCGCGGTCTGCCTTGATTGTCACTTCGGCTCGGGCAAGTCGGGGCAGTTCGTCACGCACCGGATGATGGCCGCCGGCCACCCGCGCGTGGCCTTCGAGCTCGACCTGTTCAGCGCCCTCCAGCAGCATCATGACGAGGATGCCGACTATGTCCAGCGCAAGGGGCGCACCGATTCAGTCCGGCTCTGGGCCGTGGGCCAGGCCGAGGCCGTGCGCCGCTCGCTGACCCTGTTCGCCCAGCCGCGCCTCGCCTCGCAGGGGGTGTTCCCCGAGTTCTATTTCTACGATTGCCATTCGTGCCACCGCACCATCGAGGACGGGCCGGAGCGCAAGCTCACTTTCGAGGTCAATCCCGCCCGCCCGCAACCCTTCGGCACGCCGCCCTACAACGACGAGAACATGATCCTGCTCTCGGCCGCGGCCAAGGTCCTGGCTCCAGCGGAAGGCGCAAGGTTCGATACGGCTGCAAGATCCTTCCATGCGGCGATGGGCGTGGGCCGGGCAGAGGCCGTGGCCGCCGGCAATCGCCTGGCCGTGGCCGCAGGCGCGCTGTCGGGCGCGCTTTCTTCCGGCAGCTTCGGTGGCGATAGCGCCTTCCGCGTCATCTCGGCGATCTCCGGACCGGCGATCAGTCCGCGCTTCACCGACTATACCGGCTCGGTCCAGGCGGTCATGGCGGTGGACACCCTGCTCAATGCCCTGGTCCGCGAGGGCCGGATCACGGTCGGCGCGGCGGCGGGGATCAGGGCAGATGTGAACCGCGCCTATGCCGCGGTGAAGGGGCCAAATGCCTATAACCCGCCGGCCTTCCGCGCTGCGCTCGGGGCGGCGGCGCGTTCGGTGGAGGCGCTGCGGTGAACCTGCTGCGGTCCGGCCTCGCCTTGCTGGCCACGCTTGCCCTTGCCGCCTGCGGGGGCGGGGGCAGCTCCACCCCGTCCTCCGCGGTCACGCCCACGCCCAGCTCCAGCGCGACGGCGACCGCCGCCTATACCGCCCCGGCAGCCGAGGCGCTGACCGTGGCCGATGTCCAGAAGGTGCTGGCCCAGGCCGCCGCCCAGGCCTCGGCCGACAGTTCCCCGGCGGTTGTCGCCGTGGTCGACCGGGTCGGCAATGTGCTTGCCGTCATGCGGATGACGGGTGCCCCCGCCACGGCCCACATTCCGGAAGCGAGCGACGGGTCGAAGCAGGACGTGCAGGGCCTTGACGTTCCGGCCGAGGGTGCGGCCATCGCCAAGGCGATTACCGGGGCATACCTCTCGAGCGGCGGCAATGCGTTCTCCACCCGCACCGCTTCGATGATCGTCCAGCAGCACTTCCCGCCGTCGCCGACCACCGTCGGCCTCGAAAGCGGGCCGCTGTTCGGCGTCCAGTTCAGCCAGCTGCCTTGCTCAGATCTTTCCACCCGGCTTTCGCAAGGCCTGATCGGCCCCAAGCGTTCCCCGCTGGGGCTGGCGGCCGATCCGGGCGGATTTCCGCTCTACAAGAACGGAGTGGTCGTGGGCGGGGTCGGCGTCATTGCTGATGGCGTCTATGGCCTCGATCCCAACGTTCTCGACGTCGATGCCGACAAGGATGAGCACATCGCGCTCGCCGCCACGCTCGGCTTCGAGGCGCCTGAGGCGATCCGCGCCGACAGGATCTATGCCGACGGCACCCAGCTGCGCTACTCCGATGCCACCTATGCCGGGGTGACCGGCACGGTGGCGAGCGCCAGCTACGCCGCAACGGTCCCCGCGCTTGCCAGCCTGGTGCCGGTGACCGGCTATTTCGCCGGCACCATCCAGGCGGGCACGGCCTATGGCACCGAAGCCTCGGGCATCCGCCGCGCGACAAGTGGCGAGTTCAGCAATTCCGACGCTTTCCTGCTGAGCAACGGCGCCGGCGCCGCGCGCTACCCGATCCGCGCTGGTACCGACGCTGCTGAGGTGGGCCAGGCCCTGTCCGCTGCCGAGGTCCGTGCCGTACTCGAGCAGGCCTTTACCGTGATGAGCCGCGCCCGCGCCCAGATCCGCCAGCCGGTGGACAGCCGCGCCCAGGTCACGATCTCGGTCGTGGATACCCGAGGCGTCGCGCTCGGCCAGGTCCGTTCGCCCGATGCGCCGGTTTTCGGCATCGACGTCTCTCTCCAGAAGGCGCGGACGGCGGCGTTCATGTCAGGGTCCTATGCGGCGACCGACCTCTCCGCCAACGGCAGCGCGGACGTGCGCTCGTTCGTCGCGGCTGCGCGCACGTTCCTCAACGATCCCGCTGCACTCACCGGCAAGTTCGCCTTTTCCGACCGGGCTGGCGGCAACCTCTCCCGGCCCTATTTCCCGGATGGCCAGGTCGGCCAGCCGAACGGGCCCTTTTCGCGCCCGATCGCCAAGTGGAGCCCGTTCTCCACCGGCCTGCAATCGGCGCTTGTCCTCGCCAACCTCGCCGAGCACCTGCGCTATGTCACGGGCGCCCAGGCGAATGACACCGCCCAGCGCTGCACGTCCAGTCCCGACGTCGTCGCCGGCCAGAACCGGCTGCAAAACGGAATCCAGATCTTCCCCGGCTCGGTCCCGCTCTATCGCGGCAACCAGCTGGTCGGTGCGATCGGGGTTTCGGGCGACGGCATCGACCAGGACGACATGATCTCGTTCCTCGGTGCCAACAATGCCGGAACCCAGCTCGGCGGGGCGATCGGCAATGCCCCGGCAGCCATCCGGGCGGACCAGATCGTCGTGCCGGTCGGGACCGGGGTGCGGCTGCGCTACATTTCCTGCCCCTTCGCGCCGTTCCTCGACACGGCCGACCAGAACGTGTGCCAGGCGCTGTGAGCTGGCCGGCATGAGCGCGTTGCTCCTCGCTCTCCTGCTCCAGCAGGCCGCCGCCGAGGCGCCGCCGCCGCCGCCCGATCCGGATACGGTGGAAGTGCCGGATGTCGATCGCCAATCCATCCAGGGTCGCCGGCGCCCCGGTTACAATCCGTCGCTGCCCGACGCCATCACTCAGGACAATCCCGGCGCAGTGCGCGCCCCGCCGCCCGAGGCCTTCCCGACCGACTCGATCCCCCTGCCGGACCGCTGGCGTATCCTCACCGGCCTGTGCCCAGCCAGGGGCGCCGACCAGTCGCTGTTCACCGTGTTCCATGCCATGCGCGAGGTCTGCCACCCGCGCACCGATCCCTATCACCAGAACCCGCTCAAGGGCGACATTCCGCTCGGCAAGGGCCGCCCCGGATTCCTCAAGGGGGGTGACTGGTTCCTGACGCTGACCGCCATCAGCGACACAGTGCTCGAACCGCGCACCTTCCCGATCCCCGTGGGCGTGCAGACCACCGCCCGCCCGCAGAGCCTCGATGTCTTCGGCAAGGATGCGAGCTTCGTCTTCTCGCAGACCTTCCTCGCCGGCGCCGGCCTGACCAAGGGCAACACCGCGTTCAAGCCGCCGGAGATCGAATACAAGCTCCTGCTCGCCTTTAACGTGAACTACGTGCAGGTCCCGGAAAAGCGCGTCCTGTTCGTCCAGCCGAGCAAGGGCACCCACCGCTGGGACAAGTACCTCGGCGTGCAGGAAGCCTTTGTCGACTATCACATCCGCAACGTCTCGGATCGCTACGATTTCGATTCCGTGCGCGTCGGCATCCAGCCATTCCAGGCCGACTTCCGCGGGTTCCTGTTCAACGATCAGAACCTGGGCATCCGCCTCTTCGGCAATCGCGACAACAACCGCGTGCAATACAACCTCGCCGCCTTCTGGCGGCTGGAGAAGGACACCAATTCCGGGCTCAACATCGTCACCGAGCGGCCGCGGGACGACTGGGTCCTGTTCGCGAATCTCTACCGCCAGGATTTCCTGATCCCCAGTCTGACCAGCCAGTTCTCGGTCACCTGGAACCACAACCGCGAGGCCGACAACTTCCGGGTGGACGACAATGGCTTCCCGGTCCGTCCGGCCCTGCTCGGCACCCTGCGGGGTCGCTCCTATGACGTGGTCTATCTGGGCTGGGGTACCGATGGCCACGTGGGCCGGGTCAACCTGACCACCCAGGCCTATGCTGCGCTCGGCCGGGACCGCAATTCCTTCTTTACCGATAAGCCGGCCAACATCCGCGCGTTCATGGGTGCCGCCGAGGTCAGCTACGACCATGACTGGCAGCGCTTCAAGCTCTCGGCGCTTTATGCCAGCGGCGATGGCAATCCCTACGACAACAAGGAAACCGGCTTCGACGCCATCCTCGAGAATCCGCTCTTCGCAGGGGCGGATACGTCTTACTGGATCCGGCAGTCCATTCCGTTCGCCGGGGGCGGGCGGGTAATTTCGGTCATGGGCCGCAATGGCCTGCTCAATTCGCTGCGCTCGTCCAAGGACGAGGGCCAGTCGAACTTCAACAATCCCGGAACCGTGCTGCTTGGGGCAGGGGGCGATTTCGACCTCACGCCGGGCCTGCGGCTCTCGGCCAATGCCAACCACTTGTGGTTCGCCAGGACCGAAGTGCTGCAGACCCTGCGCAACGAAGGCTCGATCCCGCGCGACATCGGCTGGGATCTTTCCACTTCGGCCATCTGGCGGCCCCATGCCAACCAGAACATCGTCTTCCGCCTCAGCGCCGCGGCCCTGTTGCCCGGCGCGGGCTTCCGCGACCTGTTCGACAACGTCAACGGGCACCGCAACTACTATTCCGTCCTCGGCAACGTGACCTTGAGCTACTGATGCGCGCGCTCCGCCTGCTCCTACCTGTCCTCATTCTTGCGCTGGCGCTGCTCGCAGGCCCCAACCGGGTGGCTTTTGCCAGTGACGAGGAAAAGCCCGTTGCGCGCGTTTACGTGAAAGCGCCGCCTGCCCCGCAGAGCCAGAGCGACGAACTGGTTGAAAGCAAGACCGCGGGTTGCGTCTCCTGCCACGTCAAGTCCGACGCGCCGACCATGCACATGACCCCGGCCGTCAAGCTCGGCTGCACCGATTGCCACGGCGGCAATGCGGCAATCGTGGGCAACCCCGCGCTCGCCCGCAACGATCCGGCCTATGTCGCTGCGCGCGAAAAGGCCCATGTCCTCCCGCGCTTTCCGCACTCGTGGAACTATCCGAGCAGCGCCAATCCCAAGCGCTCCTATGCCCTGCTCAACAAGGAAGCGCCGGAGTTCATCCGCTTCGTCAATCCGGGCGATCTGCGCGTCGCGCGTGAGGCCTGCGGCGCCTGCCATCTTGCAACGGTCGAGGCCAGTGAGCGCTCGCTCATGGCCACCGGTGCCATGTTGTGGGGCGGGGCGGGCTACAACAACGGCATCGTCCCGTTCAAGAGTTACATGTTCGGCGAAAGCTACACGCGCGAAGGCCAGCCGGCCAAGCTCGTCTCCCCCGGCTCGCCGCCTGGCACCCTGACCAAGCGCCAGGTCGCCCGCGGCGCGCTCGCCGCGATGTATCCGCTGCCGCGCTGGAACGTGATCCCGCCGGGCGATATCTTCCGCGTGTTCGAGCGGGGCGGGCGCACGATCAGCTCTGGCTTCCCCGAGATCGGCCTGCCCAACGTCTCCGGCTCGATCCAGCGGCTGGAAGAGCCCGGCCGGCCCGACATCAAGCAGTCCAACCGCGGCCCCGGCACCGGGTTGCGCTCGGCCATTCCCGTGCTCAACATCCACAAGACCCGCCTCAACGATCCCTTCCTCTGGTTCATGGGCACCAATGACCAGCCGGGTGACTATCGCGGCTCGGGCTGCACCGGCTGCCACGTGATCTATGCCAACGACCGCGAGCCGCGCCACAGCCTCACCTACGCGCAATATGGCCGCGACGGGCAGACCATCACCGTCGATCCCACCATCGCCGACAAGCGCGAGCCGATCTCCTCGGGCCACGGCGCGCTCAAGGACGGCCACGAAGGCGAGGGTCACGAAGCCAGCGGCGAGAAGGAGCGAGGCCACCCGCTCCAGCACGTCTTCACCCGCTCGATCCCCACGGCCCAGTGCATGAATTGCCACATGCACCAGCCCAACATATTCCTGAATTCCTACCTCGGCTACACCATGTGGGACTACGAATCCGACGCGCCGAAGATGTGGCCCGAGAAGCAGAAGTATCCCACCGCCGCGCAAGTCCGCGCCACCAACGACCGCAATCCCGAAGGCGCCGCCGCTCACGGCAAGTGGGCCGACCTCGATTTCCTGCGCAACGTCTACGATCTCAACCCCACGCTGAAGGACACCCAGTTCGCCGACTATCACGGCCACGGCTGGAACTTCCGCGCCATCTTCAAGCGCGATCGCGAGGGCAACCTGCTCGATGCCGAGGGCAAGATCGTCTCGCCCGACGATCCGGAGAAGTGGCGCAAGGCGGGCGAGGGCAAGTTCGTGCCCCCCGGCGTGAACCCGGGCAAGACGGTCCACCTCATGGACATCCATGCGGAGAAGGGCCTGCAGTGCGCCGATTGCCACTTCGCGCAGGACAGCCACGGCAACGGGCTGATCTATGGCGAGGTCGCCAATGCCGTGCAGATCGGCTGCAAGGATTGCCACGGCACGGCCGATGCCCTGCCTACCCTGCGCACCTCCGGCCCGGCCGCCTCGCCCAAGGGCGAGGACCTCTCGCTCCTGCGCAATCCCGATGGCCAGCGCCGGTTCGAATGGCAGGACGAAGGCGGCCGCCGCGTCCTGATCCAGCGCTCGATTGTCGATCCCAAGCTCGAATGGCGGGTCCACCTCGTCAAGGACTCGGTCGATCCGGCGTCACCCTGGTTCAACCCCAAGGCCGCCCGCGCCAAGCTGATGAGCCGCTCGGGCGCGGACGACGGCCTTTACCGCTTCGGCCCCGGCGTGGCCCCGGGCGATCGCGCCCACGATCCCGACAAGATGGCCTGCTTCACCTGCCACCTGTCGTGGACGACCAGCTGCGGGGGTTGCCACCTCCCCATCGAGGCCAACTGGAAAACCAAGATGCACCACTTCGAGGGGGAGGAGACGCGCAACTTCGCGACCTACAACCCCCAGGTGGCGCGTGACGAGATGTTCCAGCTCGGCCGGCACATGACCACCAAGGGCGCGGAGATCGCCCCGATCCGGTCAACCTCGGCGCTGGTCCTGTCCTCCACCAACATCAACCGTGAGCGGATCTACATCCAGCAGCCGCCGATCTCATCGATCGGCTTCTCCAGCCAGGCCTTCGCCCCCCACTTCCCGCACACCGTGCGCACGACGGAAACGAAGACCTGTACTGACTGCCACCTCTCGGCGGCGGACGACAACAACGCGATCATGGCCCAGCTCATGCTGCTCGGGACCAATTTCGTGAACTTCGTCGGGCTCAATGCCTGGACCGGGCTGGAAAGCGGCCTGCAGGCGACCCGCGTCACCGAATGGGGCGAACCCCAGGCGGTGATTGGCTCCTACCTCCAGAAATACGCCTATCCCGATTACTACCGGCTCCACGTCGAACAGAACCAGCGCGAGCTGAAGAACTGGACCCGCGGGCGCACCTTCGATGGCAAGCTCTCGGGCGAAACCGATCCGCTCGAGCAGTTCCGCAATGTAACCCATGGCACCCCCGGCGCGGTCGGCTGCCTCCAGCTGCGCGGCGAATACCTGTTCGTGGCGCAAGGGAAGGGCGGGTTCATGGCCTATGACGTCGCCTCGATCGCCAACAAGGGCATCTCCGAGCCGATCCTCTCCGGTCCGTCCTCGCCGCTCGGCCATGATACCGGCGTGAAGACAACCAATGCCACCTGCATGGCGATCCCGACCAACCAGGCGATTGCCCCTAGCCGCAGCACGCCCGAACTGCGCGCTCTCAACCAGGAGCAGCCGTTCCTGCCGATCTATTCCTACGCCGCCGTGACCGACAGCATCGAAGGGCTGATCATGGTCAATGTCGATACGCTGGCCGATGGCGAGCTGCGCAACAACAGGCTCAGGCGGGCCGTGACGTGGAACCCGGACAATGTCCTCAAGGGCGCGCGCCACATCCAGCTGGCGGGTGAGATCGCCTATATCACCGCCGATGTCGGTCTTGTCGTGGTCGACCTGCACGATCCGCTGCATCCGAAGCTCGCCGCTGTCCGCCCGCTGCGCGACGCCCGCGCCAGCGCCATCCAGTTCCGCTACCTGTGGGTGACCGACGCCGAAGGCCTCAAGCTGTTCGACGTGACCGACCTGCGCAACCCCGTCGCCGTGCCGTCGGGCACCGTCCCGCTGGCCGATGCCCG
>DASTGC010000038.1:0-10548 GCA_035719485.1 Novosphingobium sp. | reverse complement strand
CAAGGGGCTCAATTCCCCGCGCAACGTGCTGGTCCTGCCCAATGGCGACCTGATCGTCGCCTCCTCGGGCGGGCCCAACATGGAGCCGAACCTCAGGCCCAAGTCGTTCATTTTCCAGTGGCTGATGAACACTTCACACGGAGGGGAGCGAGGTGCCGCATCCGGTGAGAACACCCTGCTCCTGCTGCGCGATACCAACCACGACGGCGTGGCCGACCAGACCATCCCGCTTGCCAGGAACCTGCCCTCACCCTTCGGCCTCGCGTGGGCGGGCGGCACTCTCTACGTGGGCATGACCGATTCGGTCTGGCGCTATCCCTATTCGCCGGGGCAGAATGCGCTGGGGCCGGGCGCGCTCGTCACCGAACTGCCCGGCGGGCCGATCGATCACCACTGGACCAAGTCGATCACATTGAGCCCCGATGGCAGCAAGCTCTACGCGGGCGTCGGCTCCAATTCCAACATCGTCGAAAACGGGCTCGAGGCCGAGCACGGGCGGGCGATGATCTGGGAGGTCGATCCGCAAACCGGAGCAAAGCGGGAGTTCGCAACGGGCCTGAGGAACCCCAATGGCCTCACCTTCTACCCCGGCTCTAACACGCTTTATGCCGTGATCAACGAGCGCGACGAGCTCGGAAACAACCTCGTGCCCGACTACCTGACCTCGGTGCGCCCCGGCGCGTTCTATGGCTGGCCGTGGTCCTGGTATGGCCAGAACATCGACGTGCGCGTCCACCCGCAGCGCCCCGAGATGGTCGCGAGGGCGGTGATCCCCGACTACTCGCTCTCCACCCACGTCGCCCCGCTCGGCCTCGCCTTCCTCAGGGGCGGGACCTTCCCCGCGCATTACCAGGGAGGGGCCTTCATCGGCGAGCACGGCTCGTGGGATCGCAACGTGCTCAACGGCTACCAGGTGGCCTTCGTCCCCTTCGTCGATGGCCGACCCACCGGCACGCCCGAGACCTTCCTCGGCGGCTTTACCACCGGCAAGGGCAGCGATGTCCACGGCCGGCCGGTGGGCCTTGCTTTCGGAACGGACGGCGCGCTCTACGTGGCAGACGATGCCGGCAATACGATTTGGCGCGTTTCGTGGCGGGGAAACGCTGGAACATGAGCATTCTCGCCCGGGATCCGCACGCCGACCATTCCGCCCACCCGCGCGATCTGCCATAGCGCGCGGGTGATCGAAACCGCCGCTCCCGATCTGACGCAAGCGCTTCACGCCACCTTCGGCTTCTCCGCCTTCCGGGGGGTGCAGGAGCAGGTGGTGCGCCGTGTGCTCGACGGGCGCTCCAGCCTGGCGGTAATGCCCACAGGTGCAGGCAAGTCGCTGACCTACCAGCTGCCGGCAACGCTCTTGCAAGGCACCTGCATCGTGGTTTCGCCGCTGATCGCACTGATGCACGACCAGCTGCGCTCGGCCACGGCCAACGGCATCCGCGCCGCCACCCTGACCAGCGCCGACATGGACCGCGAAGCCACGATCGATGCCTTCCGCGCCGGCCAGCTCGACCTGCTCTACGTCGCCCCCGAACGCGCCAGCCAGCCGCACTTCCGCGAGCTGCTGTTCAAGGCCCCCGTCGCGCTCTTCGCGATCGATGAGGCCCACTGCGTCTCCGAATGGGGCCACGATTTTCGCCCGGACTATCGCCTGCTGCGCCCCCTGCTGGATGAGTTCCCGCAGGTTCCCCGCCTCGCGCTCACCGCCACGGCCGATGCCCACACCCGTGCCGATATTCTCGCCCAGCTCGGTATCCCGGACGATGGCCTGATCGTCGCCGGGTTCGACCGGCCCAACATCCGCTACACCATCACCGGGCGCGACCAGCCGGTCCAGCAGCTGAAGCGGCTGATGGCGGAGAACCCCGGCCCGGGCATCGTCTATGCGCAGACCCGTGCCCAGGTGGAGCGGCTGGCCGAGCAGCTCGGGGTCACCGGCCGCCCGGTCCTGCCCTATCATGCCGGCCTGCCGCCTGAAGTGCGTGCGGGCAACCAGGCCAGGTTCGTCGCCAGCGAGGACATGGTGATGGTGGCGACCATCGCCTTCGGCATGGGGATCGACAAGCCGGACGTCCGCTTCGTCGCCCATGCCGGCCTGCCCAAGTCGATCGAAGCCTACTATCAGGAAACCGGCCGCGCCGGGCGCGATGGCGATCCTTCCGTCGCGGTCATGCTGTGGGGGGCCGACGATTTCATCCGCGCCCGGCAGCGGCTGTCCGAGGTCGACCCCGCGCGCCTCCCCAGCGAACGCGCGCGGCTCGATGCCCTCGCCGCCCTCGTGGAAACCGCCACCTGCCGCCGCGCGATCCTCCTCAGGCATTTCGGCGAGAACCCGCCCGCCACCTGCGGCAATTGCGACAATTGCCTCGAAGCACCGGGGGTGACCGACGGGACGGTCACGGCCCAGAAGCTGCTCTCCGCCGTCTACCGCACCGGCCAGAGCTTCGGCCTAGGGCATATCGAAAAGGTGCTGACCGGCGCCAACGACGCCCGCGTGGTCGAGCGCGGGCATGACCGGCTCTCGGTCTTCGGCATCGTCAACGAGGACGAAGCGCGCCTGATCCGCCCGATCGCCCGCGCCCTCCAGGCCCGCGGCGCGCTGCTCGCGACCGAGCACGGCGGCCTCATGCTCGGCGGCGAGGCCAAGGCGATCCTCAAGGGCGAGGCCGAGGTCCAGGTCGTCGTCCCCCCGAAGAAGGAGCGCACCAGCCGTCGGGCGCGGGGCGGGAGCACGAGCGCGGGCGGCGCATCCAACCCGATCGGCGATCCGCTGTTCGACGCGCTCAGGGCCCTGCGCCGCGATCTCGCCCAGGAAGCCGGCGTGCCGCCCTACGTGGTGTTTCACGATTCGGTCCTGCGCGCGATGGCGGCGACGAGGCCCGCCACCCGCACCGAGCTCTCGGCAATCGGCGGCGTCGGCACGCGCAAGCTCGAGGCCTATGCCGACGCCTTCCTTGCACTTATCCGGCAGCACTGACCTGCCCCTTCGGGCATGGTGCGAACCATTCGCAACACCTTGACAGTCGATTGCGGCTGCTGTCTGGCGCGGTTCTCGAACCCGGACAAGGATCACGCCATGCCCGCTTTCGAGACCCTGCTTTCCCCTGTCGTGCTGTTCTTCATCCTCGGCGTACTCGCCGCCGCGGCGCGATCCGACCTCGCCTTGCCCGAACCGCTGGCGAAGAGCCTGTCCCTTTACCTCATGGCCGCGATCGGCCTGAAGGGCGGCGTCCAGGTCGCCTCCGCCGGGTTCACTCCGGAACTGGGGCAGGTGGCGCTAGCCGGAATGGGGCTCAGCCTCGCCCTGCCGGTGCTGGCCTTCACCCTCCTGCGCGGTGTCGCCGGGCTGGACCGGCTCAACGCCGCCGCCGTCTCGGCCCACTACGGCTCGGTGTCCATCGTCACCTTCGTCACCGCCTCCGATGCCTTCACCCGCGGCGGCATCCCGCCGGCGGGCTACATGGTCGCGGTCATGGCGCTGATGGAAACCCCGGCGATCGTCACCGGACTGGTGCTCGCCCGCGGCGGGCGTGCGGCAAGCGGCGGGGCACAGACCGGCAATCAGCGCGGCAAGCTGCTGCGCGAGGTCCTGCTCAACGGTTCGGTCGTCCTGCTGCTCGGCTCCTTCGCCATCGGGCTCGTTCTGGGCAAGGCGCGGTTCGAACCCATCGCCCCAGTCTTCGCCACCGGCTTCAGCGGCCTGCTCTGCCTGTTCCTGCTCGACATGGGGCTGATCGCCATGCGCCGGCTGCAGGGGAGCCGGGCCTTGACCTGGCGGATGGCGGGACTCGGCCTGGTTCTCCCGGTGGTGAACGGCGCGATCGGCCTCGCCGTGGCCGCCCTGCTCGGCCTCGATGCGGGCACCGGCGCGGCCCTTGCGGTCCTTGCCGCGAGCGCCTCGTACATCGCGGTGCCGGCAGCCGTGCGCATCGCACTGCCCGACGCCGATCCCGGCATCTACCTGTCGATGTCGCTCGCCGTCACTTTCCCCTTCAACGTGCTCGTCGGCATCCCGCTGCTCATCCAGCTGGCGCCGCGGGTCCTCGGCTAGGAGGTCCTCGCCATGATCGTCACCCAAACCCGCAAGCGCATCGACATCCTGCTCGACGCGCCGCTGTGCGACTGGCTGGTTGAGCAGGCGGCCCTGGCTGGCATCGTCCACCATTCAATCCTGCGCATCGAATCCGGACTAGGGCGGGCCGGCCCATGGCGCGACGACGGCTTCGGCACCGTGGCCAAGCGGATGTTCATCGCCATCACCGGCGCCGCCAAGGTCAATGACCTGCTGGAACGGATCGCGCCCGAGATCGAGCGCTACGGCCTGGTCGTGACCGCGCAGGACGTAGAAGTGGTGCGCGGCGAGCGGTTCTGACCCCGCCCGCCGCGCCCGTCCCGCCGGTCAGCCCGGGACACCCGCCAGCTTGCGCGTCGCCCACAGCGACCACCCGATCCCGCCGCCAATTAGGGCGAATGTGACGGACAAGCTTGCAACCGGCGGGAACTTGGCCCCGCCGAGCAGGAAGTCGGACACGAAGATCTTGGCGCCGATGAACACCAGCACGGCGGCGAGGGCATATTTCAGGTAAGCAAACCGCTCGACCATGGCGGCCAGCGCGAAATAGAGCGCTCTAAGGCCAAGGATCGCCATGATATTGCTGGTGTAGACGATGAAGGTATCGGTGGTGATCGCGAAGATAGCCGGCACGCTGTCGACGGCGAAGACGAGGTCGGCGAGGTTGATCACCACCAGCGCAAGGAACAGCGGGGTCGCTGCGGTGACCAGCTTGCCGGTCCTCGCATCGGGCACCTTCACCCAGAACCGCTCGCCATGCAGATCTGGCGTGAGCCGCAGGTGGCGCGAGATCCAGGCCACGGCGCGGTTGTTGGCAAGGTCCGGCGCATGGTCGCCCGCGCGGAGCATCTTCACTCCGGTGTAGATCAGGAAGGCGGCGAAGAGGTAGAGCACCCAGTAGGCCTCGCTCACCAGCGCCGCGCCCGCCGCGATCATGGCACCGCGCAGCACGATCACGCCGACAATGCCCCAGAGCAGCGCGCGGTACTGGTACTTCGCCGGGATTGCGAAGAACCCGAAGATCAGGCTGATAACGAAGATGTTGTCGATCGACAGCGCCTTCTCGATGAAGAACCCGGTGTAGTACTTCATGCCGAGGTCGGCGCCCTTCTCCACCCAGACCCACGCCCCGAAGGCGAGGGCCACGGCGATGTAGAAGGCGGAGAGCTTCAACGATTCGCCCATGCCCATCTCGCGGTCTTCCTTGTGCAGGAGCCCGAGATCGAAGGCGGTGAGCAGTGTGACGAGGCCGATGAAGGCCAGCCAGAACCAGGCCGGGGTGCCCAGCCAGTCAGCGGTCAGGAATTCCATGGATCAGTGGCCCTGTTAAAGGCCCGGCGCGGCAGTTCACCTCCGCCGCGCCGGTGTTCGGGTGGGTCAGCCGTGGGCCGGCTTGCGGCGCGACAGCTTGGACAGGCGATCCTTCAGCGCCAGCTTCAGCTTCTTGAGCCGCCTGATCTCAAAGGGATCCACCCAGCGGCGGCGCTGCGCCTCACGCAGTCTCTCATCGAGCTGCTGGTGACGCTCGAGCAGGCGGAAAAAACGGTTCGACATGGGAATGCTCCTCACGAAACAAGGGTTGCTTCGATCGGATGTGCCGACGCCGGGCTGCAGGGGGGAACGGGGACACCCGGGCCACGGCATCGGCAACATCCGATGCGGTCCGACATCACGAGGCGCGCCTGGAGGGAAGGCCAGGCCCAGACCTTTGGCGACGGGGCAAGTCGCGCCAGTCCGGTATGCGCCGCGCCAGAGGGGCCCGGTCCGCACTTTGCTATTAAGACCGATTCGGTCTTTTATCAAGCCCCCGCTGACAGGCCGGCCGTTAGCTTGCCCGAAAGGACAGGGGTGATAGGCTCTGCCCATCCTTTGCAAGGGGGCGGGCAATGAACGACGAACCTGTGGCGATGACCTCAAGCCGCGAGCGCGCGGCATGGAGCACCAGTGGCTACCTGATGCTGGTGATCTTCCTCGCGCTGGCATTCCTGCTGGTCGTGCGGATCGGCACTTTCAATGGCGAGGACGGGCAGGTCGGCTCCTTCCTCGGCGGGGTGTTCCTCCTGCCGATCGCGCTGATCGTGATCGCCAAGGGCTTCTACATGATCCAGCCCAACCAGGCCGCTGCGATCACTCTGTTCGGTTCCTACCGCGGAACCGACCGCAATCATGGCTTGCGCTGGGTCTGGCCGTGGATGGGCAAGACCCGCATCTCCGTGCGCGCCAACAACGTCGTTTCGGAAAAGCTCAAGGTCAACGACCTGCGCGGCAATCCGATCGAGATCGCCACCAATGTCGTCTGGCGTGTGGCCGATACCGCCCAGGCCCTGTTCGATGTCGACGACTACAAGGCCTTTGTCTTCGTCCAGATCGAAGCCGCCGTCCGCGCCATCGGTTCGCGCTATCCCTACGACGATATCGAGCACATGGAAGTGACCCTGCGCGGCAGCCACGACCAGATCAACGCCGAGCTGCGCGCCGAACTCAACAGCCGCCTTGCCATTGCCGGGATCACGGTCGACGAATGCGGCCTCACCCACCTTGCCTATGCTCCCGAGATCGCGGGGGCCATGCTCCGCCGGCAGCAGGCCGAAGCGGTGATCGCCGCGCGGCGCAAGCTGGTGGAAGGCGCGGTGTCGATGGTGGAGATGGCGCTGACCCAGCTTTCGGAGAAGAACGTGGTCCACCTGGATGACGAGCGGCGCGCGGCCATGGTGGCCAACCTGATGGTGGTGCTCTGCGGCGAGCGCGACACCCAGCCGGTGGTGAATACCGGGATGGGAGCGTAACACCACATTCGTACAACGCATGAAGGGGATTTGTCCTGGCCACGGAATTGCCCCAAGCCGGGACACCGCCTTCACCCCTCTGCGCAGCGGCGCCAATCCGCGCTAACCTTGCCCCATGCGCAAGATAGCCCTCGCCGCCGCCGTCGCCCTCATCGCCGCCGCGCCCTCGCTCGCGCAGTCCGGCGCGCCCTACATCGTGGTCGAGACCGGGCGCAGCTTTGCCCGCCTCCAGGACGCGGTGAATGCAATCGGCGACGGCATGGGCACGATCCGGGTCGGCCCCGGCGAGCACGCCGATTGCGCGGTGCAGGAACGGGGCGATATCGCCTATGTCGCGGCCACGCCGGGCGCCGCTTCGTTCGGCGGGGTCGCATGCGAGGGCAAGGCGGCGCTGGTTCTGCGCGGGCGGTCGGCCCGGGTCGAAGGGCTGGTCTTCGCCGGCATCCGGGTGGCCGACTACAATGGCGCCGGCATCCGGATCGAGCGCGGCAACCTCGCCGTCAGCCAGGCCTGGTTCCGCGACAGCCAGCAGGGCATCCTCTCCGCCGGCGATCCGACGGGTACGATAACAGTCGACAAGAGCACCTTCACGCGGCTGGGCACCTGCGCCGGCGGCGGAGGCTGCGCCCATTCGATCTACGTGGGCGATTATGGCGCGCTCACCGTGACCCGCAGCCGGTTCGAAGCGGGACGCGGTGGCCACTATCTCAAGGCCCGCGCGGCGCGCGTGACGATCACCGACAACTCGTTCGACGATGCCGCGGGCAAGGGCACCAACTACATGATCGACCTGCCCAACGGCGCGACCGGCCGGATCAGCGGCAACTGGCTGATCCAGGGCCGTGACAAGGAGAACCATTCGGCTTTCATCGCCATCGCCGCCGAAGGCCGCGGCAACAGCTCGGCCGGCCTCGCCATCAGCGGCAACGTCGCCCGCCTCGGCCCCGGCGTCCCCTGGCGCAGCGTCTTCGTGGCGGACTGGTCGGGCGATCCGCTGGCGCTCGGCGCGAACCAGGTGGGCGAGGGCCTGACAAAGTTCGAGCGGCGCTAGCTGCGCTCTCCATAATTTGCTTTTGCGGCAGGGACTTCCTAGGTAAGCAGCCATGCTGCTGACCCTTCCCCGCCTGCTGCTGGTGCGCCTCTGCGCGCTCGCCATGCTGCTGGCGGTGGGCCTCCAGGCCGGCGCGCCATTCGCCGCGCCGCTCGAACGCACCCACGGCTCGGCCTTCAGCGCGACCACGCACGAGGTGGCGCTTAGCGGCGAACGGCGCGCCGAAGTGGCCCGCGCTTTGGCCGCCCCCCAGCCGCACCTGCCGCTCGCGGTATCGCTGCCCCTGCCGATTCCGGCGCTGGCCACTCCGCCCGCCCCGCGCCCGTTCTCTACCGGCCCCCCGCCGCGTGAAGACATTGCCCGCAGGCCAACCCCGCGCGCACCACCCCAAGCCTGAACAGACCCGTCCGGCGGCCCCGCCGCCCCATCTGTCCAGGAGTTTTTCCCATGCCCAAATCCGAAGCTCTCCGCGCCGCCCGGCGCGGGGAAATCGAGGCCATGCTGGCCCGCTATCCGCATCTTTCGCCCGAAGCCGTCGCCGAGCTAAGCCAGTGGTTCGCCACTGAGGCCTCGTCGCTCGACATTGGGCTGATCGCCTGCAACGACGACATCGCCGAGCCCTATCGCGCCTTCCGCGCCGATCACGTCGATCCGCTGAGAGGCCGCGACTGGCTGCGCGGCATCGCCTTCGTCGGGGTGATCCTCGCAACCATGGCAGTGCTGTTCTGGCGCGCGTTCTGAGCCACGTCGGGCCGGGTTACCGCAGCAGGTGCCCGGTCCGGTCGCGCTTGGTAGCCAGATAGCGTTCGTTGTGCGGGTTGGCCGGGAGCTGGTGCTGTACGCGCTCGGCCACCGTCACCCCGCAGGCGGCAAGAGCGTCGACCTTGGCCGGGTTGTTGGTCATCAGCCGGATCGCCGGCACGCCGAGCAGTTCGAGCATTCGCGCCGCCACGGGGAAATCGCGCGCCTCGGTGGGCAGGCCGAGGCGGTTGTTGGCCTCGACCGTGTCGAAGCCGAAATCCTGCAGCCGGTAGGCGCGCAGTTTGTTGATCAGGCCGATGCCGCGCCCTTCCTGGCGCAGGTAGAGCAGCACTCCCCATCCACCCTTGCGCGCCTCGGCGGCCATGGCGTCCAGCGCGGCGTGGAGCTGCGGGCCGCAATCACACTTGAGGCTGCCGAGGATGTCGCCGGTCAGGCATTCGGAATGGAGCCTTACCAGTGGCGCGCGGTCCCCGTTCTGCGGCCCGACGACCAGCGCGACATGCTCGCGCAGGTCATCGGGGGCGCGGAAGGCTACGATCTCGGTGTCCTCGCAAGCGGCAACCGGCAGGCGGGCCCTGCTGGCGATCACCAGGCTGCTCGGATCCTTCCAGGCAGCGAGGTCTGCTGAGGTTACCGCCTGGGCTTCTCCGAACGGCGTGGGAGCGACGAGGAAGGCCGGGAGAATGCCTGCGACGCGAGCGAGTTCCATCGCCGTTCGCGCCGCCTCGAGGTGTTCGATATGCTCTGCGCGGAATGGGCCCTTGAGCGGGAAACGCAAGTCGAGCGCGGGGTCGGCGAGGGCCCGGGCATGGACGAGGTCGAACGGTTCGGCGCCGCGGATCAGCACCGGCGCATCCGGTTCGGCCGCCTCGCGCTGGTTGGCGAGCTTCAGGGTGACCGCCCGGGCCGAGGAGATCAGCATGCGCGGCGCGGTCACGGCAGGGCCGAACCCGGTCTCCGCCGGCAACAGTTCGAGCACGCCATCGACCACCACCGGCCAGCCATGGCGCAGCGCATCGAGCGCGAGGGCGAGCTTCCGCGTCGGGCTGGTCACAGCGCGAATTCCGTGATCAGCGGCACGTGGTCGGAGGGCTGCTCCCATCGCCGGGTCTCTTCCACGAAGCGGTGGCTCACCGATTGCGCGGCGAGTTCGGGGGAGGCCCACATGTGATCAAGCCGGCGGCCGCGGTCTTTTTCCTGCCAGTAAGTGCGATAGGACCACCAGGTCCAGTTGCGTTCGGGCGCGGGGATGTGCTTGCGCCCGAGATCGACCCAGCCGTGGGCATCGGCAAAGCGCTGCAGCGTCTCCACTTCCAGCGGAGTGTGGCTGACGACCTTGAGCAGGGCCTTGTGATCATAGACGTCGCAATCGAGCGGGGCGATGTTGAAATCGCCGACGATCAGCGTGGACCGGTCAAGCCCCTCGGCCCAGCGGGTCATTCGCCCAAGGAAATCGAGCTTCTGGCCGAACTTGGGATTGGCCGCGCGATCGGGAATATCGCCGCCCGCCGGGATGTAGACGTTCTCGAGCACCAGCCCCTGACCGGGACCGAGCAGCTCGACGCCCACGTGGCGGGCCTCGCCGTTGTCCTGCCAGTCATGCCGGGAAATCTCGCGCAGCGGGAGCCGGCTAACGGTGGCAACGCCGTGGTAGCCCTTCTGCCCGTGAACCACCCGGTGTCCATAACCGGCCGCCTCGAACACCTCGTGCGGGAACAGGTGCTCGGCGCACTTTATTTCCTGCAGGCAAAGCACATCGGGCTGCTCCTGCCGGAGAAACCGGATGACCTGATCAGCGCGCAGGCGGACCGAGTTGATATTCCAGGTGGCAATGGAGATCATGCGGAAAGCTTTAGGGACGGGAGATCATTTTTGCC